>CAMWRC010000102.1 GCA_947176565.1 uncultured Ruminococcus sp. | reverse complement strand
GAATTTAGATATATTGGATTTGAGAATGAAAATGATAAGCAGCTTTTTTTAAGTGAGTGCAAAAATGCAATAGAGAAACTCACAGCTAAATGTCAGGGAAAATACAAAATAACAAATAAAATCGCTATATAATCATAATTACCTGTAACTGCTTAATGAGGAAAATCATTTTGAAGATAATTAGATTTATGTTGGAATATGGATTTTGAATAATGATTCTATATTATATCTATCTTGATTTTCGTATACAGGATAATATCCGAAGGGGAAACATATGAAAGCACATCACAGCGGCAGTTCATCAGCTCATGTAAAACAACTTAAAAATCTGATGCTATTTATCTACATATTCATAATTGTTACGCTTACTGTCAGCATATCCGTGCTGACTATAAACAAGACCGACGAGGCACTGAAAACAAAAGTAACATCTATGGTTTCGGCACTTAACGTGCAGATGCAGATGAATCTTGACAGCTATCTTCAGCGTATGGAAACTATCGGTACGCTTGTGTTTGCAGAGGAAAAAGTCTACACCTATGACGCTACCGACAAAAATAATGATGAGTATGAATCCATAAAGACTGAGAAACTTATCGAAAGTCATCTGTATGGCATATGTATTATGGAGAATTTCGTGGATTTCAGTATTGTATATGCTGATAATAATCATCTGGGCAAAATGTCAAACGGCACTGTGAAGCTTTTCGGAAACAGTATGTATAATGACCTTGTTTCCATGATAAACCGTCCGAAAACCGCTGACGGCTGGTCTACTGGATATATGGGGAATTTCAAGCGTATCTACTATGTCAAGCGTATACATGAAAATGCGGTTCTTGTTATTTCTTTCTACACAAACGAACTCGCAGACGTTTTTGAACACCCCGGCGGAATCAAGGATATTGCCGTTCAGCTTGTTGAAGAAAATAATGTTGTTATATATTCATCAGACCGTGAACAGGAGGGCGGACTGCTCGACCCTGAAATTGCCGGAAGAACAGCCGGACATTCCTCTGTTACTATCATGGATAACAAATATCTTATCACGCTTTCTGACTGCGGCGATAACTGGCGTGTCGTATGCAGTGCGCCGACAGAGAAAATTCTCAGCGAAAAGAAAGAAATTGCTCTCTATGTGATTATCATTGCCACTGCTGCTGCGATTATTGCAGCCGGCGCAAGTATTCTGCTTATGGCGAAAATCTTTTCGCCGGTAAATGAAATAGTTGATTCGCTTTCAGATGAAGCTCATATGGATTTGCTTACAGGAGTCTATAACAAGCGGACGTTTGAGAAACGCGTTGATGAAGCTCTGAAAAAAGATATTGATTCACGGAGGAAAGCACTGATAATTATTGACCTCGATAATTTCAAGGGCGTAAATGATACCCTCGGTCATGCTTACGGTGATAAGGTTCTTTCCGGAGTGGGCGATATTATGAAACGTGTTTTTCATCAAGACGACTATCTCGGCAGACTCGGCGGCGATGAATTTTGTGTATATCTCAATATAACCGATTTCCAGCAGGGAAATTACCTCCGGCACATCGAGGAAAAATGCGCGGAGCTGTGTGAGGCGTTTCATCATAACTATACCGGCGAAAACAATAACTATAAAATTTCCGCAAGTATCGGCGTGGCTGTTTTCCCCGAACACGGCTCGGATTTTGCTGCTTTGTACAGGTGCGCCGATAAGGCTCTTTATAAATCAAAGCAGAAAGGAAAGGATACATATACTATTTTCAGTGGGGAGGAAACAGAATGAATATAAGAAATTCAGCCGCAGTCCTCGGAGCGTTGTTTATTCTATTTTCAGCGGCTGGCTGCGGAAATAACGTTGTAGTGACTTCCCAGACGGAACAGACCGAGATTTCTTTTTCATGGTGGGGAAACGATGAACGTCACGATTACACACTTCAGGCGATTGAGGAATTTGAACGGCAGCACCCCGATATAAAAGTGAGATGCCACTATTCCGAATGGTCGGGCTATCAGACAAGAAATACCGTGCGTATGGTTTCGCATACTGAATCTGACATCATGCAGATAAATTATGCGTGGATAAATCAGTATTCTCCCGACGGCGATAATTATTACGACATAAATCTGCTTAAAGATTACATAGACCTTTCAAATTTTACGGAAGATGATTTGCAATACGGAATGAAAAACGGAAAACAGAATGCGATTCCTATTGCGTTAAATACAATTACATTTTATGCCAATTCAACGGTATACAGCGATTTCGGGCTTGAAATTCCGAAAACATGGTCTGAACTGTACAAAGCCGCGGAAGTCATGAAAGGCAGATGCTATCCTTTATCCATGTCAAAGAAATCGGCATGGTTCTATATAATTTCATGTGTGGGACAGCAGACAGGCAGGGATTTTATGGACGAAAACGGAGATATTGTTTTCACTGCGGATGATATGAGACTTATGATTGAGACATACTGTGATATGGTCAATAAAAAAGTTATTCCTCAGGTGGAAGATTTCGATAAGCTGGAAATAGCGTCCGGAAAATATGCCGGAGTTCTTGCATGGGTGAGCGACGCGGAAAGCTATTGCAGCGGAGCAATTGAAAACGGCTATGATATGGTTGTTGCGGATTATACAACTATTGACGGTACGCTGAACTGCTGGTATGCAAAACCTGCAACTATGTATGCAGTACGGAAAGATGTTGAAAATCCGGAAGCAGCAGCAGAACTTCTTGATTATCTGCTCAACAGTGAGGAAATGGCAGGCTATCAGAAAATCGAGAAAGGAACGCCCCTCAGCAGTTCTGCAAGGCAGTATCTCGAAGATAACGATATGCTCGGCGGAATACAGTATGAGGCATTCATGAAGATGTCGGATTCAAAGAACGAACTTTCAGTTATAAGTCCGTATTTTGAAAATGATGATATGATAGATGCGTTTATCGACGCGTGCGATGAAATGCTGTATGGCAAATCTGATTCCGTTAAGCTTGCAGATGAGCTGTATAACAGGATATGCAGTCTTGAAGAATAATTTGATATGTTTACAAAATAAATATCACAAAAACACTTGAAATTTTTTCCGGAATAGTGTACAATAGTATATGGGTTGTTAGATTATTAACAACAGACAAAAGCGTATATTTTTTTATGAAAGGATGTCATAACAATGGCAGGATTAAACAAAGTTACCGTAGAGGACATTAGTGTCAAGGGCAGAAAGGTACTCGTAAGAGTAGATTTCAACGTTCCGCTTAAAGACGGAGTTATTACAAATGATAACCGTATTCAGGCTGCTCTCCCGACAATTAACAAGCTCGTTGAAAACGGCGCAAAAGTAGTTCTCTGCTCACATCTCGGCAAACCGAAGAACGGTCCGGAAGCTAAGTTCTCACTTGCTCCGGCAGCTGCAAGACTTGCTGAACTCGTTGATACAAAAGTTGTTTTCGCTGCTGATGATACGGTAGTAGGCGAAAATGCAAAGAAAGCTGTCGCTGAAATGGCTGACGGTGAAATCGTTGTTCTCGAAAATACTCGTTTCCGCGGCGCAGAGGAAACAAAAAACGGCGAGGATTTCTCAAAGGAACTTGCTGATCTCGTTGATGGCGAAGTTTTTGTTATGGACGCTTTCGGTTCTGCTCACCGCGCTCACGCTTCAACAGCCGGCGTTACAAAGTTCGTTAAGGAAACTGCTGTAGGCTACCTCATGCAGAAAGAAATCAAGTATCTCGGAAATGCCGTTGAAGTTCCGGAAAGACCTTTCGTTGCTATTCTCGGCGGAGCTAAGGTTGCTGACAAGCTCAACGTTATTTCAAATCTTCTCGAAAAGTGCGATACTCTCATTATCGGAGGCGGTATGGCATATACTTTCATCAAGGCTAACGGCGGTTCAATCGGCAAGTCACTCGTTGATGACGAAAAGCTCGAATACTGCAAGGAAATGCTTGTTAAGGCTGAATCACTCGGCAAGAAGATTCTTCTTCCTGTTGATACATCTGTTGCCGCAGAGTTCCCGAATCCTATCGACGCTGAAATCGAAGTTGAAAACGTTGCAGCCGGAGAGATTCCTGCTGACAAGATGGGTCTTGACATCGGAACTGAAACACAGAAAATCTTCGCTGAGGCTGTAAAGTCTGCAAAGACTGTTGTATGGAACGGACCTATGGGCGTGTTTGAAAATCCTGTTCTTGCAAAGGGTACAATCGCAGTTGCTGAAGCTCTTGCTGAAACAGATGCTGTTACAATTATCGGCGGCGGCGATTCAGCAGCAGCAGTTATGCAGCTCGGATTCGCTGACAAGATGAGCCATATCTCAACAGGCGGCGGTGCATCACTTGAATACCTCGAAGGCAAGGTTCTTCCTGGTGTTGCAGTTATCGCTGAAAAGTAATCCATTAAATAATAGGGCGGATAGCAATATTCGCCCTTATTGTGGTATTCACTGAGTAAATGATTAAATTCTTGACTTTCAATCAGAAATCAATTAATAAAACAAAAGGAGTAGTTACCTATGAACAAATCAGTAAGAAAGGCTGTTATTGCCGGAAACTGGAAAATGAACAATACAAGACCAGAAGCTAAAGCACTTCTCGAAGCTATCAAGCCGCTCGTTGCAAATGCTGAGGGCAATATTGAAGTTATTGCCTGCGTTCCGTTCACAAATCTTGAAACTGCTGTAAATACAACTGCCGGCTCAAATGTGAAAATCGGCGCAGAAAATGTTCACTTTGAGGAAAAGGGCGCATTTACAGGCGAAATTTCAGCTCCTATGCTCGTTGAACTCGGCGTTGAATATGTTGTAATCGGTCACAGCGAAAGAAGACAGTATTTCGGCGAAACTGATGAAACTGTAAACAAGAGAACTCTTGCTGCTCTCAATGCAGATCTTAAGCCTATCGTATGCGTTGGCGAACTCAAGTGGGAGCGTCAGTGCAATATCACTGAGGAAGTTATCGCACGTCAGATTAAACTCGACCTCTGGAAAGTTACAGCAGAACAGATTAAGAATGTAATCATCGCTTACGAGCCGGTATGGGCTATCGGAACAGGTCTTACAGCTACTCCGGAGCAGGCTCAGGAAGTATGCGCATTTATCCGCGCACAGCTTGCAAAGCTCTATGATGAGGAAACAGCTCAGGCAGTTACAATTCAGTATGGCGGTTCAATGAATGCCGGAAATGCCGCTGAACTCCTTGCAAAGCCGGACATTGATGGCGGACTTATCGGCGGTGCATCACTTAAAGCCAACGATTTCAATACTATCGTTCAGGCTGCTGTAAACGGCTGATTCTGAAATAGGAGACTAATTATGTCAAAAAAACCTGTAGCACTTATAATTATGGACGGTTTCGGCTATAATCCCGATAATTACGGCAATGCTATCACTGCCGCAAAAAAGCCGAATCTTGACAAATACATGAAAGAATGTCCGAATACGCTCATAGGCGCAAGCGGTCTTGATGTCGGACTTCCCGATGGACAGATGGGCAACTCCGAAGTAGGTCATACAAATATCGGAG
>CAMWRC010000101.1 GCA_947176565.1 uncultured Ruminococcus sp. | reverse complement strand
TGATATGACAAGCGGATATTATATTTATTATTTATTTTTCGGATTCATCTTCAGCGAATAATGTACTGCTGTTGAAGATTTGTTCAACGGCTCTGTCGCCATAGCAGTCAATTTCAATCTGCTGCCGGTCGCGGAAAAATTTCAGCGTTCCGAAAAGAACAGTAAATCCGAGCGCACTGAGTATAATGCTGAAATATATGCGTATTCCGAGGATATTACCGAGCATACCGGCGAGTATGAGAGTGATACATGAACCAATGGCAAATTCCCACCTGACATTATGTGGGTCGAGCTGAAGAAATGCAAAGCACGCCGCCGCAGATACAACAGCATGAACTATAGCAAGCGGCAGGGAATACGGTTTATAAAAATCGATTTTGTATGCATTGAGTTCAAGTATCATCATAACGGCTTCGAGTAGAATATATGCTGAAAAACTGACTTTCAGAAGTCTGCGGAGGCGTATACTTGTTATAAGAAGATAATCAGCATACGCAAGCAGTCCGAAACCCATTATTTCCGTAGAATATGCAAGTACTTCCATAATTCTCGTAAAAATGCTGCCGTATTCATAAGTATAGTAATACAGGAGGCAGAGCAGACCGAACGCAATAAACAGGATATTGCCGATGAGTCCGAAAAATATGCCTTTAGTCAGTTTTTCATGCATAAATTTCTCCTTAATTATAATTCATATTTAACAGTGTTGGAAGTATATATTTTTTCATTTATTAAGTGCTTTCAAAGCACGCTGTCCTATATCCTTTCTGTAGTGTGCATTTTCAAAGCTGATTTTCTGAACTCCTGCATAAGCTGTATCAAGTGCGGACTGCAAATCATCACCCTTTGCGGTAACGCCGATTACACGACCGCCGTTTGTAAGGAACTTGCCGTTCTCACCGAGTTTTGTTCCGGCATGATATACGAAACAATTCTCAATCTGTCCTTTTTCGTCCATACCGTTCATTTCAATGCCCTTTGGATAACTTTCAGGATATCCGCCGCTTGCCATTACTACGCATGCACATGAACCGTCATGCCATTTAATATTGACTTTATCAAGTTCATGATTATAGATTGCCTCGAAGATTTCATACAAATCGGCATCAAGCATAGGAAGCACAACCTGAGTTTCAGGGTCACCGAAACGGCAGTTGTATTCAATGACTTTCGGACCTTTCGGCGTAAGCATAAGTCCGAAATAGAGACAGCCCCCGAACGTGCGTCCCTCAGCGTTCATGGCGTTTATGGTCGGCAGGAATATTTTTTCCATACATTCTTTTGCTACTTCCTCAGTATAATACGGATTAGGTGAGATTGTACCCATACCGCCGGTATTGAGACCCATATCGTCATCGAGGGCGCGTTTGTGGTCCATAGATGAGAGCATAGGAACGATAGTTTTACCGTCTGTAAAGCTTAATACCGAAACCTCCGGACCTGTCAGAAATTCCTCAATTACGATTCTTGCGGAGCTTTTACCGAATTTGAGTTCATCAATCATATCATGAACAGCCTGAACAGCCTCGTCCTCATTCTGAGCAATGATTACGCCCTTGCCCAATGCAAGACCGTCCGCCTTGATTACAGCAGGATAGCTGTTCTGTTCTTTAAGATAAGCAATCGCCTTGTCACTTTCTGTAAATACTTCATAGAAAGCTGTCGGGATATTATATTTTTTCATAAGTTCTTTAGAGAATACTTTTGAACCTTCAATTATTGCGGCATTTGCTTTAGGACCGAAAGTCATGAAACCCTCAGCCTGTAATTTATCGACCATACCCAATACAAGCGGGTCGTCTGGTGCAACTACTACCATATCGGGATTAAGTTTTTTTGCGAGTGCGACAACGCCGTCAATATCGGTTGCGGAAACGTTGAAACATTCAGCATATTTGGATATACCGCCGTTTCCGGGAGTACAGTAGAGTTTATCAACGTGTTTGCTTTCGGCGAGTTTCATGATTATGGCGTGTTCACGTCCGCCACTGCCGACTACTAAAATATCTTTCATGCTAATTCCTCCGAATTATTTTATATTTATTTTATAGTGATACCATCAAGAAGTTCATGGATATCATTCTCAGCCTGCACATCGTCCAAAGGATAACTATATTCTATTCTATACATATAATCCCCCTTGTCAAAATAAATGCAGGTAAGCTTTTGATCACCGTTAAAAATGCAGTTGTTCTCATATGACGGATAATCACCGAAATAAGCTTCAGACATTTCAGGATTTTCATAACTCTCAAGCTTATTCATAACATTATAGTCATCAGCAACAGCCACACCGCAATGTTCATAGTAATCGTGGCTGAATACGCATACAGACAAATCAAGAGTAGATTTCATAACTGTTTCAGCCTGACTGTATGACATAAATATGCACTTCTCGCAGTTTTCCATATCAGAATCAAATCTATACCCTGATTCTATACGTGTATCAACAGAATCTTCTGAACGGACATCATAAAAATATAAATCTTTATCTCTTGCAGTCTGATTTTCAGCAAGATAAAATTTCGGTTCATATTCAATTGAAAAGAATTTATTTTTATGTTTCTGCGGTTTGTCACTCAAATGTATATCACCGCAGTAATGAGCTGTTTCAGCTATTTCTTTTATTGCTTTTTCGGCGGTTTCCTTATCGGAGCTGTCAAAACTGACCTCAATGTACATACGATATGTATCTGAAAAAACATATGCTTCTATGCCGTCTTTTCCATTGTAAAATTTTATTGGTGTCTGAGCAGAAATATAGGGACAATCCTCAATATATACCCACGGAAAACCGTTAATGATACTTTCATTATCCATAAATGCCTCAGGTCTGGTGTTATTATAAACATCACCAACTGACAATCTAACAGATGAATTTGAATCCACAAACTCATAATTATAAATTTTTTCATCAGATTCAGATTTGCTGTGTTCACCCTGAGAAAGCCACTCAGGAACTGAAAAGCTGAAACAGTCAAGCTGATACTTATTATTATCCTGAGTATCTTTATTTCTGCAGCCGTGTAAGCATAATGCCATAACCCCAAAATAAGCTAAGATTTTTCTGTATTTCATATTCTTTACCTTATTTTGATGCTTTCCAGAATCGGCTGAATATCGCTGTAAAACTGCTCTGCATTATCCTTTGAGGATTGAATGTGCAGAGAATAGCACACGCCGTTATTCTCGAAATAATAGAATTCGTCAAGATACTCATATCCCTTGTTAATATTTATTTCAAAGGAAACAAGCTGTGCTTCAAAACCCAATATCTCTGTATCTTCGATAGAAAGCGAAGATATATGACTGCTTTGTCCACATTTTTCATATTTTTTCTGAGCAAAAGCTTTTGGGTCAGATTCATCGGGAAAAGCTTCAAGGGCGACTTTCTGAAGAGTATCCGCATATTTGTCAGCAAGATTCAGACCAACGGCGGCACAGTATCTGTCGTCGTCCTCCTCATGATAATCTCTGATATACCAGTCAGCTCCTGCCGTAATTGAAAAGTATTCGTTTTCAACAGTTTCAGGCTCTGTTTTCAATGGAGGGTCGGAACATTCAACAGAATTGAGGATAATATCTGTCTGCTCCAGAAGCTTTTCAATTTTCCCATCAGATTCAGCCTCAACCGAAAGCAGCTCGCCGTTGCCATATTGTATCAGAGTGTAAGAATAAGAGATTCCCTCTGAATCTGTGGCATTTATCCTGTACGCAGGCATACCGTTAAATTCCAGTTCCTCGCTGCTTATATCGCTGTAACCGTTTTCCTTATAATAGTCAAAACTTTCCTCGCCCAAGCCTTTAGCCGTTACATGATAATAACCCTGATCGTGACCTACGATTATCGTGCCATATTTACATTTAAACGCTTCTTCATGACTGAGCGTATCAGCGTCTTCGTCGATTTTCATTTGCGAACCTACCCTATAGCGAAATCCGCCGTTTCCGGTATCATAATATTCAAGTTCACTATCACCGCAAGCCGTAAACCAAGTACAACATATCGCCGATACCGCAGTCAACCCCATTTTATAAATGCTATTCATTAATTTTCCCCTTTTTCCCTTATATACTTTGTTTATCAGCTTTTGAATGTCTTTACTGCATATGTCTCAGCAACAGCCGAACCGAAAATCAAAAGTATTCCGATACTGCTCATAAAGCTGAAAATAGAAACCGCACTGTTTAACGTATTTAAATATGAAAACTGTTCTATACCGGATAACCGTGCAAAAACACTAACAATATATGTTTTTACGATTGCAGGCGGAAAGAGCCACAGAATACCGCTTCCGACAGCAGTAATCAATCCCGATTTAAACGACATACTTTTTCGCGTGAAGCCTGTTATTCCGATTGCAGTAAAGGCAGCTGGTTTTATTGTGCTGAATATCATATACAGCATAGTTTCTTTAGAAACATTAACATCTGACATTCCGGTAAAGAGTTTAATAATCTCGTTCGGGAAAAGAGATACATAAATATACAGTAATGCAGTCAATCCGAAAAGTACGGCTGCTGTTATATTCATTATCCGTAATGATTTATCACGTTCTGTCATAATAATCCCCTTATAATCCCTATATCATAATTTTTCACTTATCAGTGGTGGAAAAGTCTGATACCTGTAAATGCCATAGCGATATTGTACTTGTTGCAGGTTTCGATTACATTATCATCGCGGATAGAACCGCCCGGCTCTGCAATGTATTCAACACCTGACTTCTTAGCACGCTCGATATTGTCGCCGAACGGGAAAAACGCATCAGAACCGAGACAGACACCGGTATTTTCTGCGAGCCAAGCTTTCTTTTCTTCGACTGTGAATACAGCAGGCTTAGTCTTGAAAATCTTCTGCCATTCGCCCTCACGGAGAACGTCCTCATATTCATCGCCCATATATACATCAATAGCATTGTCACGGTCAGCACGGCGGATTCCGTCAACGAAATCAAGCCCCATAACCTGCGGAGACTGTCTCAGCCACCAGTTATCGGCTTTCTGTCCGGCAAGGCGTGTACAGTGGATTCTTGACTGCTGACCTGCACCGATACCGATAGCCTGACCGTCCTTGACATAGCATACGGAATTAGACTGTGTATATTTCAGAGTGATAAGTGAAATCATGAGGTCGTCGAGCTTATCATCAGGAATATTTTTATTTTCTGTCACGACATTTGAAAGAAGTTCGCGGTTAATATCGAGTTCATTTCTGCCCTGTTCAAAAGAAACGCCGTAAACCTGTTTAGTTTCGATTGGAGCAGGCTGATAATTCTCATCTATTTTGAGAATACAGTAAGTGCCTTTTCTTTTGGATTTGAGAATTTCAAGAGCTTCATCATCATAGTCTGGAGCGATAACGCCGTCTGAAACTTCACGCTGAATCATCTTTGCCGTGCATACGTCAACTTTATCGGAAAGCGCGATAAAATCGCCGTAAGATGACATTCTGTCCGCGCCTCTTGCTCTTGCATATGCGCTTGCAAGAGGAGAAAGCTCGCCCAAATCGTCTACCCAGTAGATTTTTTTGAGATTATCAGAAAGCGGTCTGCCGATTGCTGCACCAGCAGGGGAAACG
>CAMWRC010000100.1 GCA_947176565.1 uncultured Ruminococcus sp. | reverse complement strand
GTTCAGGAATGTAGTCAGAGGTAGCAGTTGACATCTCCTTGTTTTCGAGCAGATATGAAATAAATTCACTGGTGAGCGAATATCCCACAGCAAATATAGGAACTCCGAGAATCATTCCGCCGAATCCGAAAAGTCCGCCTCCGATAAGAATTGCAAACAGAACCCAGAATGCAGATATACCGGTTGACTGACCGAGAATTTTCGGACCTATGATATTTCCGTCGAGCTGTTGTAAGATGAATATAAGAATAACAAACGGTATAACCTGTTTCGGTGATGATACAAGCAGAAGTATCGCACTTGGTACAGCACCGAAAAACGGTCCGAAGAACGGAATAATATTTGTTACTCCGACTATGACTGATATAAGTACGACAAAATTGAGTTTCATGACGGTCATGCAGATAAAGCAAAGACAGCCGATAATAAATGAATCAATAAGTTTTCCGGATATGAAACCGCTTATTGAATCGTTAATCTGAGAGCATATCCTGAAAAAAGTGTGAGTTCTTTTTTTCGGGAGCAGGGCGCAGAAGAATTTTTTAAGCTGTGCCTGAAAATGTTCTTTGTCAAAGAGAAAATATACAGCAACTATGATTCCGATAAAGAAATCTTTCAGAGATACAAGAAAGCTGAGAGTTCCGTCAGTAATTTTCATCATAATATCGCCGACTTTCGGGACGATATTATTTATAAATTCCATGATTGTCTTTTCGATGTTGTTTATCTGTGCATTGACCTGATGCAGGAGTTCGGGATATTTTTCAAGAATGGAGTCAATCCAGTTCTGAAAGTTATTGAGGTACGTGCTGATATTGTTTATAATTCCGGTGATGCTCTCAATGACCTGAGGAAGTATAATTGCGGCAAGAGCAGATATACACGCAAGAAAAATCAGCATTGAAAGTGAGAGTGTGATTATCCGGTTAAGTTTAGGGTGAGGCTTATTTTTTTCTGTTATTTTTTTTACACGTTTTTCGAGCCACATCATTATAGGATTCACAAGATATGATATTGCCAGCCCCCATAGGATAGGAGCTATAATATCAAGAAATTGATTGACATATTCGCCGATTACGGTAAAATTGAAGATTATTCCATATACAATCAGACAGGCAGAAAAGGTAATTACAGTATAGACCGATACTGTAGTATATTTTGTATTCCATATTACTTTCACTTCTATCACCCATTTCAATATTAATATAAATATTATAACATCTTTTTCTTATAAATGCAATAGGGAATCCGCATAGATAATAATTTTCAAAATACTATCACACAATTCATAAAAACCGATACGGAAATTTGTTTTCGTAGTTATTGCAATTTCTGATTTAATATGATATAATAATATGGATATTATACAGAGGAGATTGATTATGTATTATTTAAAAACAACAGCTTCATTTGATTCTGCGCATTTCCTTGCCGGATACAGCGGAAAATGCAGGAATATCCACGGTCACCGCTGGAATGTCGAGGTATGCGTATGTAGTGAGGAACTTCAGGAATCGGGTGAAAAGCGCGGTATGATAGTAGATTTCAGTGATTTGAAACGGGCAGTGCGGAATATTGCAGACAATCTTGACCATTCACTCATATATGAAAAAAACAGTCTTAAACCGACTACAGTCGCGGCACTGGAAAGCGAAGATTTCCGGCTTGTTGAGGTCGATTTCCGACCGACTGCTGAAAATCTTGCATATTATTTCTGCGAACTTCTTTCGCTTGACGGATTCAGTATCAGTTCAGTTGCCGTATACGAAACGCCTGAAAACTGCGCAGTATATGAAGTTAGACGGTCGGACGGAGAGTGAATCATGAAATATCCGGTAGTTGAAAGATTCGTGAGCATCAACGGCGAAAGCACACACGCCGGAGAGCTTGCGGTATTTATAAGATTCAGAAAATGCAATCTGAGATGTACATACTGTGATACGAAATGGGCGAATGATAAAAGTGCGTCAGCCGAGATGATGACAGCTGAGGAAATCGCAGAATACGTCCGCAGTACAGGAATCCGGAATGTTACACTTACCGGCGGAGAGCCTCTTTTGCAGAATGAACTGAACATACTCACAGAAATGCTTATCCGTCAGGGAAACCGTGTTGAAATAGAAACAAACGGCAGTATATCAATTAAAGAACTAAGCGCACAGGAATGCAGACCGGTATTTACTCTTGATTATAAACTGCCTGCAAGCAGTATGGAAAATAATATGCTTATGGATAATTATGAATATCTTGATTCAGAAGATACCGTAAAATTTGTCGCCGGAAGCAGATATGACCTTGAACGTACAGCGGAAATAATAGAAAAATATAATCTTTCCGCAAGATGTCATGTTTATATAAGCCCTGTTTTCGGAATGATAGAACCGGCAGAAATAGTAAAATTCATGGCGGAAAAAAAACTCAACGGTGTGAGACTTCAGTTACAGCTGCACAAATTTATATGGAATCCTGATAAAAGGGGGGTATGATATGGATAAAGAAGCTATTGAATTTCATATACGCGGACTTCTGAAAGCTATAGGCGAAAATCCCGACAGAGAGGGACTTGTTGAGACTCCGAAACGTGTTGCAGGTATGCTTGAAGAAGTTCTTGAGGGAACTGCATATACAAATCATGAGATTGCACAGATGTTCGGCAAGACGTTTTCCGCCGAAGATACAGGCGCACAGGAAGCTGTTGTGATGAAAGATATAACAGTGTTCAGTTACTGCGAACATCATCTTGCATTGATGTATGATATGATGGTTAATGTTGCATATATTCCGCACGGCAGAGTTCTGGGACTCAGCAAGATTGCACGTATATGCGATATGGCGGCGAAGCGTCTGCAATTGCAGGAACGTCTCGGGCGAGATATTGCGGAGATTATATCAGAAGCGGCGTGTTCTCCTGATGTAGGCGTGAAGATAGTTGGCTCTCACAGCTGCATGACTGCACGAGGAATCCGTAATCCGTCCGCACGTACAGAAACGCGAACTTTTATCGGTGCATTCAGAAATAATAGGGATTTGCAGGATTTGCTTGATTGAGGTGAAAATTATGGAGATTATAAAAGCATTGGTATTATTCAGCGGAGGAGTAGACAGTACAACCTGTCTTGCAATGGCTGTTGACAAATACGGAGCAGAAAACGTAATCGCACTTTCGATATATTATGGTCAGAAACATGATAGGGAAATCAAAGCGGCGGAAAAAATCGCGCAGTATTACGGGGTAACATGGAAAACTCTTGACCTTACCACGATTTTTGCTGATTCAGACTGTTCGCTGCTTGCCGGTTCAGAAAGAGATATTCCGCAGGAAAGCTATGCGGAACAGCTTGCAGAAACCGGAGGAAAACCAGTATCAACGTATGTGCCGTTCCGGAATGGATTGTTTATAGCATCAGCGGCAAGCATTGCGCTGTCGAATGAATGCAGTGTGATATATTACGGTGCGCATAGTGATGACGCGGCAGGAAATGCCTATCCTGATTGCAGCGAATCATTCAATAAGGCAATGAATGACGCAGTTTATATCGGAAGCGGAGAACAGCTCCGGATTATTGCGCCTTTTGTGGAAATGACGAAGGCTGATATTATAAAAAATGGTATTGAACTCAAAGTTCCGTATGAGCTTACATGGAGCTGTTACGAGGGCGGAGACAAGCCCTGCGGAGTATGCGGTACTTGTCGTGACAGAATAAGAGCATTTGAATTAAACAATGTTGCTGATCCGCTTTTGACAAAGGAGAGCTGATTTATTGTGGAAAAACAGTGCGGAAAACTCATTTTAGGCGGAGCAGTTTTTGAACTCGACAGCTTTGAAAGTACAGGAATTATCTTTTCAGAAAGTGACGAATATGACGATACTATAATTATATCGTTTTTTATGGACTTTGAAAAGGGAATTTTCAATGGTGAAGAAATCATTCCGGTTATTAATATCAATGACCATGAAACTCAGAAGTCAGACATCAGCGAACTTGTCGGAGAAGTGTATTCGGTTGAAAGTCCGGAAGAGGCTGACGAAAGAGAAGATACAATTTATATTTATGAACACGAACCGTTTGAAAGATACAGACTTGAAATACTGGAGGTTTCCGGGGAAATAGTACATATCAGCATTGCAGGAACGGCTATAACTGACGGTTATTCAGAACCGTATCAGACGGCTGATTTTTCAGGTGACTTCTGGCTGAAATGGAAAACAATGTGAATGTTGATTTATATTATGAAAGGAGATTGACATGAGAGATAAAAGTGAAATGGGAGATATTACTCTTTTAGGCAATCAGAATACAAAATATCCGTCGGATTACAATCCTGATGTACTGGAAACTTTCGATAACAAGCACCCTGACAGGGACTATTTTGTAAAATTTAACTGTCCGGAGTTCACGAGTCTGTGTCCAATCACAGGACAGCCGGATTTTGCTACGATTTACATATCATACGTTCCGGCAGAAAAAATGGTTGAAAGCAAATCGCTGAAACTTTATCTGTTCAGTTTCCGGAATCACGGCGATTTTCATGAGGACTGCGTTAATATCATCATGAATGATTTGATTAAACTGATGTCTCCGAAATATATTGAAGTCTGGGGGAAATTTCTTCCAAGAGGCGGAATATCCATTGACCCGTACTGCAATTATGGTCAGCCTGATACAAAGTGGGAGCAGGTTGCATGGGACAGGCTTTCACATCATGATATATATCCGGAATCCATTAATAACCGCTGAATATTAATTTGATACAGGTGCATACTATTTATGTGAAATTTCACAGAAAGGAGTGCATCTTGTGGATAATTTTTATATGCCTGTAGGTCTTGGAATGGCACTTGCGGTGAATCCAGAAGCAAAGCAGAAATTTGCGATGCTTCCTGACGAAAAGAAATGGCAGATAGTCAGCGGAACTCATGCAGTTGAATCCCGTGAAGAAATGCGCAGATATGTTGAGAATATCATAACAGCTTATTAATCCGTGAAAAAAGGCATCACCTTGCAGAACTGCGAAGTGATGCCTTAAATTTTTGGCATTTATCCTGAATTTAAATATATTTAATTATTTAAACATTGTAGATTATTTCTGAATATGTAGGTATCGGATAGAATCTGCTGGGCATATTTATTTCTATTTCATCGGCGATACTGCGCATTATATTCATTTCCGCAAGTACGTAGTCGTGGAAAAATTCCGCCTGTTTCTGAATTTCTTCAATAGCGCAGGCATCGGCAACTATTTTTTCGAGACGTTCAATGGAGTCATAGAAATCGTCAGCAAGGGAATTAAGTTTTTCGGCGATTTTTTCTTCGGCTTTTGAAGTCATTCCGATTGATTTTTTAGTCTCGATTGATTTGCAGAGTGTATCAAGATATTCAAGAGCTGCCGGAAGAAGCTGACGGCGAGCCATTTCAATCATGGTACGGGCTTCTATACGGCGTGTTTTTGAATATTTTTCGAGATGTATTTCAGTACGGGCGGTCAGTTCATCGCGGTTGAATATGCCGAATTTCCGGAGTATACGGAGATTTTTCTCATCTGTGTAATGCGGCATACAGTTCACGACTGATGGATAGTTCGGAAG
>CAMWRC010000099.1 GCA_947176565.1 uncultured Ruminococcus sp. | reverse complement strand
CTTTTATCGTCAGATACAGGTTCTGTCGGTACAATTTCCTCCGGTTCTGTGGAAATTGTTTCGTTTATTGCATTCAGAGATTCGATTTTTATGTCATTATCTGCACTTCCTACAGCTCTTGTTGCGCAGCCTGTACATGAAATCACGAGTGCTGCCAGCACTGCCGCTGCGCCAGCCGCGCGGCGTTTTCTGAATTTCATCAGCGTATACCTCATCTGCTCTTTCATCATTATGAGTATATTATATCACAGTTTTTTCTATTTTGCAATTATCATTTTGCCTTTTCTACTGACTTTTTGTGCCATAAAATTCTGGAAATACGATATTCGGCTATATATCGTCATTTCTCTGCGTTTCGTCGTTTTTCACGAATTTTAACCTGATTATTTGTGTATTCTGCTCAATTGGAGCTGTATAAACTCCCCTGCGAGTTTTTCCGCCTCTGCGTATGATGAAAGCTGATAACATCTGCCGCGGAATTTTGCCGAACCATAGAATCCGTTCATATACCAGGCGGCGTGTTTACGGGCTTCATGCATTGCAAGTTCCTCAGATTTTCCACTTATTTTTATTATCAGCCGTATATGTTTCAGCATTGTCTGCATACGCACTTCAACGGAGGGCGGAGTGTATTCCTTTCCGCTGAAAGCTGCATCTATCTGCTGAAATACAAACGGATTGCCATAACTTCCTCTGCCAATCATAACAAGGTCACAGCCGGTCTGCGTATACATATTATTACAGGAATCAAGGTCTGTTACATCTCCGCTTCCTATTACAGGAATTTTAACTGCGTTTTTTACTTCCTTTATAATATTTATATCCGCCGTACCGCTGTAGAACTGGTCTCTTGTCCTGCTGTGAACTGTCACAGCCGCCGCACCTGCGGATTCAAGCTTCCGCGAAAATTCAACAGCATTTATGCTTCCGGCATTCCAGCCGCTGCGTATCTTCACAGTAACCGGAACATTTCCGGCAGCTTTCACAGCAGCCTCAGTTATTTCAGCAGCCAGCTCTGCGTCTTTCATGAGAGCCGAACCTGCTCCTGTTCCGACGACTTTCGGAACAGGACAGCCCATATTTATATCAATAATATCAGGTTCGTAGTGCAGGATTATTCCGACAGCTCTGGACATAAATTCCGGTTCGCTTCCGAAAAGCTGGATACCCATAGGACGCTCATCGGGTGTAATTGTACATAGTTCAGCAGTTTTTCTGTCGCTGTAGCATATACCTTTTGCAGATACCATTTCACTGACGCAGTAAGCCGCGCCGGATTCACGGCACATAAGCCGGTACGCTCTGTCAGCGACTCCTGCCATTGGTGCGAGAACCGCAGTTTTTCTGATTTTCACATTTCCTATTTTTACGAAATCAGTCATTTTTCGTATCCTTTTTTTTGAATACAAAAATCTTGCTGATAACATAATTAAGTATCAGCACGACTATATTTGCAGCGATTTTCGATACCCAGTATGAAATGTTCATAGCAGAGTCGTTTCCGGCAAAAAGCCGCGGAGCAATAAGAGAATATCCAATCCACATCATAATCATTTCCACCAAAAGAGTGAAAACACGTCCGCCGTAGAATGACGCAGTTTCAACAATGATTTCCTTTGCGCCGCTAGCATGGGAATCAAAAACCCACACGCGGTTTGTTAGATACGCAAAAGTCACCGCACAGACCCATGAAACAAGTGTACTGACATTACTTACAAGAGTTTCGCCTGCGCCGTTTTTTTCAAGTATAAACTTTGTGATTCCTGCCGTCAGAAAGCTTACAACAGTTGTAAGCACACCGAAAAACAAATACAGCCATTTATCTTCATACTTATAATATATATTCTGTAAAGGCTTTGGAAGTATTCCCACGCAGGCATTTATAAATTTTTTCATCATATCCGTCCTTTCGCACAAGAATTTTGACATACTCTGAAAATTGCTTCTTATATTATATCAGCTTTTTTTATATTTTTCAAGAGGATTTCAAACTTTTTTCAATATCATGGAAAATTATTGAAACTGACCAGACAAAAGAACAGCCGCCGAAGATTTTTCGCCGGCAGCCGTTCTTTTTGAAATGTGTGTTATAGATATTTTCTTAATTTCCTGTTATGATTCTATTATACTTCATGCTGGCGCAAAATGCAATAACAACATTATTTCGTTCTGAATACAATTCGGTTATATTTATTACAGAACTCTGACAAAAATGACAAACTGTAGAAAAATATAAAAATTTCCTTAATTTTCTTTGTTTCATTTTGCCGGATTCTGCATAGAATATATTAGCGGCGAAAGATATATTTCCGGCGGCTGATGTCTTTGACGTACCGGTACACCCATGATTAACCGGAAACATATCTTTTTCCGATTATATAGATTGCGGGACAGTGACATTACAGTGTGATATTACTGTCCCGTATTTTCATGATTTGCCTGTTTTTTCCTTATTTCTGCCATTTCGCTGTATTTCCGTTTTGTTGCGAGTCCGCCGCGGATATGACGTTCCTGCTTGTTTATCTCAAGTATTCCCTTAACCTGAGTATACATCAGCGGATTTTCATGTTTAAGACGTTCGCTCACATCTTTATGTATGGACGTACAAAAACAGAATGTATCACCCTTGTTTAACTTTGCAGGACTTCTTACAGAAAGCAATTCCATATTTAATAATATTCTGATAACCGTCATTTATCAGTTCCGTCTCATAGCGATACTCCTCAATCTGCTTCAAAGCCTCATCGCACCAGTAGTCAAGTTTGGTAAACTCTTTTGTTGCCTTGATTTCAATAATAACCGCTAACTTATGTCTGCGGCGTTCCAGTAGCATCAAGTCAGGTCTGCCGTCACCACTCTCACGGTTGGACTTCAATGTATACCCCTTGAATCCCGACAATAAACCTGTAAGAAAACCGTGATAATAGTTTTCCTGTTCATCATGAAAACTGATTGTCTCGTCAAGCCAGTCGCATACTGTATCTTCAATAGTTTCAATATCCTCTGAAATAAGGGCATTAAATAACTCAATGCGTGAATCAACAACTGTCTTTTCCCTGAACCACTGTAATATAGTTCTCTTGTATATACTTCTTACTTCAACATTAGGTATAATTAAAGTAAGATATATCATGTCGTTACAGAGTTCTGCATTAATCTGTTTAAGATACCCCGTAAACAGCAGGAAACTCCATATGCACTCGCTGTTTACGTCAATATCAGCATAGACAGTATCTTCATATATCGGTACTTTGACACTTCCGCTGTTCACAAGCTCCTCAACCATTCCACGAGTTTCCTCACTTGACTCTCTTATGAGCTTATAAATAATACTGTTGGAGCTGGTATTACTCCAGTATGGCTGACAGGAAATCTGTTCTTTTGCCATTGCAGAACTGATATATTGTAATACACTCCAAGGATTATAAATTCCAGTATCTCCAAACAAGTAGCCGTCATACCATAAACGCATTTCAGCCAGTCTGTCCTCTAAACCATATGCTTTAGCAAGCTCCTTTACTTCATCTTCAGTAAATCCAAAGTATTCTGAAAAATCATTATTCAGTACAGAATGTACTTTAAGATTATTAAGCCCTGTAAATATGCTCTCTTTGGATATACGCAGACAGCCTGTAAGTACCGCAAATTCAAGAAAATTATTCGTCTTTAATGCACTCTCAAATGCTGAACGGAGCAGGTCAATCATTTTATTATAAAATCCCCTAAAATATGAATTTTCAAGTGGTACGTCATACTCATCTATCAGGATAATCACATTTTTGTTATATGCTTTACAAAGGCATTTTGACAAAAATCCAATAGCTTTACTGTATTCTGAATACTCTGCATCAATATCTAAAAAAGATGTATATCTTTTCATTTCCTCATTATCCAATACATCTGACCTATAAACTATTGCCTTATGCCTTGAAAATTCATCTTTTATAATATCCTTGTATGTTGCATACGCTGTCTCAAAGTCAGGCTGTTTCATACCCTTAAGAGAAATACTTATAACTGGGTACTGTCCCATATGTGCAAGATACTGCTCCCCTGCTTTTGTGATATTCAGACCGTCAAAAAGATACGAGTTGTCATTTTCTGTATTTTCAAAAAATCTCTGCAACATACTCATATTCAGGGTCTTGCCGAATCTTCTCGGACGTGTAAACAGTGTTACTTTTGCACTGCTGTCAAGTATATCTCTAATCATAAGTGTCTTATCAACAAAATAGCAGTTCTTTCTGATAATCTCTGCAAAGTCCTCAATTCCTATCGGGATTTTCTTACGCTCTGTCATTATAAGCACCTCCATTATTTTGCTGATTATATTATACCACAAATAAAGCTTGAAATCAATAATAAAGCAAAAATAATAGCATTTGAAATAAAATCAAATGCTGTTGTTTTATCAATAGTTCAACTCTATATTTATATTGCCGTTCTCGTCTGCGGTGATACCCCTTATCAAAGTCTTAAGCTCAGAATTTGCCATATTCGCTACTGACGAATATTTATCAAAATTCTCCGAAAGTTTATGATAAAGCTGATTTAACTTTTTATCAATATCCTCCGGAGTTTCTGCTATATCAAGTTCAAGTCTGATTTTGGCAATCTGTCTGTCAATATCTGCTGTACGCTCTTTCAGCTCTTCAATGGTAATAATATCATTCTCAAACATCTGTATCTGCTTCTGCTTTTTCTTTTGCAGTACCCCAAGCCGTTTATTGAGTGCAGTATCCGAATTTTCAGGCTGTTCCCTCTTATACTGGCTTATAATATTGCTGACAAACTTCTGCTTGTCCTCAATAAGCGACAGAAAATAATTGTCAATGTTCTCAATCAGTTCATTCTCCATAATTATTGTCGTATTTCTGCAATACTCTGCACCATGATGATTACGTCCACTGCAACACCAATATGTTCTGATATGGTCTTTCCGCTTATTCTGTACACGTCTGAACGAGTAGCCACAGACGGAGCAGGTTATAAGCGTACTGAATAAATGTTTGTTACTGCGTTTCTGATGAATTGTTGTCTCAAGTCCGATGTTATTGGATTTATTGATATTCTGTGCCTTTTCCCATAACTCCAGAGGTATTATCCGCAAATCAGGTTTTTCAACTTCAAACCACTCAGATTCGTCTTTGATTCTTCGTGTCTTTTCAATAAAGTTCTTGACTTCTGTCCTGCCGTTGATTACATACCCTGCATAAATCTTATTTTTCAGAAGTCTGCTGACCGCCGTTGTACTCCATGCAACACCTCTTAAACTCGTCAGACCTCTGTCATTTAGGACTTTTGATATTTTGTGAGTACCATACCCCTTATTGACATACAAATCAAAAATTTCCCTGACAACTTCTGCCTCCGATTCATTTATCTGCAAATTGAAGTAATCACCTTTTGTCTTGATATAGCCATAACACGAATTAGGAACTTTACCTTTTTCAGCATTTATTCTCTTGCCGAATTTTACACGCTTTGACATATTTGCTGACTCTTCCTGTGCTATTGCCGCAAGCATAGTCAATGTAAGTTCATTGCCTTCAATTGTATTCATATAAGAAGTAATAAATTTAACATTAATATCACGTGCCG
>CAMWRC010000098.1 GCA_947176565.1 uncultured Ruminococcus sp. | reverse complement strand
CCATATTTTCACTCCTTATATAGATTCTTGCGGCTGTACTGTCAAGGATTTCACGCTCTCCGCTGTCGAGGAGCTGACCATATTCGCCGCTTTTTCCATAAAATTCAATTCTGCATTCAGCCGGAAACGAAGTTGCAGAATATTCACAGTCTGCTGATATTTTCACTGATTTCAGAGCTGTTCCGGCGAAGCTTTCATCTCCTATTTTTTTTACAGTTTCCGGAATATATACCTTTTCAAGATGTGAAGCATTCTTAAACGCTCCTTTTTGCTCCAGTTCAGCACCACCGAGATATTCGCCTGTAGTAACGAAATCCTCATCAAAAATCGGACAGTATATGTGGGGGTCAGCGCAATTCTCACCAAGTTCGCTGTTCTGTGCAGATTCCAGATTGTCCGTAAACCAGAAGCCTAAATACGCTGCTTCACGCAGCATTTTTTCTTTGGTGAAATCTTCACACCGCATATATGGTAAACAATAAATTCCATCGTTTTGCATATTAACAGCTGTATGCACAAGGACATCAACCGGCTTTAAAAAACCATTATCTACATAACGTGTTGCTCCTGATTTATATGCTGTACGTTGTGTAAATGTTCCCTCCGGAGTAGTATCAAGTCGGTATGTATTTGCTGTAATTTGGATTACAAAGCTTTCATAAAAATCATCAGTTGCTCCCGAAATACATATGTTGGAAGAAGATTGTGAAGCGTCCTGTACAAGCTTATCAGAAATAAATGACGGATTATAGTCAGTATGATGTGTCATATATTGCTTCCAATCTTCGAGATTGCGTGCGTGCCAGCGAGTCTGTATACAAACCGGGTGTGAATCTCTTTGTTTTTCGGATTTAGCCTGCATATACTGCGAAACGTATAATCTAAGAATATTAGGATATTTCTGATAGTTTTTCATTCCAGCAGCTTCGTCATACCAGCCCTCAAAATAATCATGCAAATAAAAGTCCTTTGGAGAACCTGTTTTATGGGATTCTTCAAAATTAGTTATTGATTCATCATCAACTACTATCACTCTAACACACATACATATATCAGAATAATTAAAATAAGTAATATGGTTGAATCCCAGAAGCGCATAACTGCTACCTTTTGATATGTTTGAATCAAAAGAACTATCAATGATATTACTATTTATACAATAGCGTCCTGAAATTCTGCTGCTTGCTAAAAGATTGCCACCAGTAGTAATAGCAATAGGATAGTTTTCACGTCTGAAAGGCTCAATATACTCAACTGTCCAGGTCTTAGTTTCCGGACACATAACACTAATTGCTGCGAAACCAGCAAGCTTATTTGCTGTCCATTTGTAAATACTGTCATCTAATATTCCGAATGGTGGAATATTGTTAAAATATATATTATTGCCAAGCTGTCCCCTTGTACCTATTTGTGGTGTTGGTGAATTGTAATCAGCGCACCTTATATTCAGTTCAGACGACTCAATATCCTGTCCGTAATAGTCCCTGTTTATATTCTGATAGCGTTCTTCCAGATGTGCTTTAAATTCGTCAGAAATGGGCAGTATCTTCATTCAATCATCTCCACACATCCGGGAATGCTGACACATTCAACTAATGATTTATAAAAAGATTCTTTTCCGAGCGTATGCACTGATGCACCGCCGAGCGTCTCAGGAATCTGTATTTTTATGCTGTTTCCGGTATATTTTTGGATAGTTGCCTTATTGTTCCGAACAGTGTACTCATATTCGTTGGTGTATGTCGGTTCGGGCTGTTCTTCCGTTATTCCCTGTCCGTATACAATAGCTGTTATCCGCTGGATTTCAGCCTTTCCGGAAGCCTCTGCTGATACTTTATGTATTCCTGAATCCGCCCTCAGAATTACCGTAAAATGCACTGTAGACAGCTGATTTTCTGTGATAGTATTTATCGCACTTACTGTCTGTTTTACTCCGTCATAAAGAACATTCAGATATACATCAGAATCTGAGATTCCCCGGATATTTGCCAGAATATCCACAAAAACAACTGTACTGCCACGGCACGAGAATGCTCCCTCTGCAACGATCCGCAGATTATTGTCAATCAAACCGTCTATGCTGTTAAGTTCAACCGCCTCAATGCTCCCTGATACGTTTACATTTGCGATTATCTGCTGTGATGATGATAGGTTTCCGCTTACCGATGTACTTGCGGCTGCGTCTGAAACTCCTGCTGAAATAAGCGTATGTTCACCGCGGAACTGCCAGTAATCTGCGGTTATCAGAAATTTCGTAGTCTGTTCACCGTTTATTCCGCCGCTTATCTCAATAAAATCTCCGAGGTCGAGTGCAGGATTACCGTAATATCCTATTTCTCCTGATGTCCAGTCCGGGATTTCAAGATTATTTTCTACATGACGGAGAAACGGAGTTATCATTCTTTCAAATTCGCTGTTGGTCTCGCCGTATGCATCCAGAAATGGATTCGGCGGAATCTGAATTATCAGTGCGGTATCCAGTAAATCAGCATTTTCACGCAGAATCATTGCAGTTTGGTCATAATTGCTTGTATATCTCACGCCTCGTATACCGAGGGTGTATTCACTCAGTTTCGCATTGTGACGGCGTTCAGCAGGAATTACAATACCTGTTTCGTTCCCGAATTTCCGGAAAACTATTCGTCCGCCGCGGTCGGCACAGGCAAATCCTCCTACCATCTGTGCTATTGCTGCAACTTCTTCACGGCAGGTCTTGCAGAACGTTGTTCCGAAAAGGAAATTCATTCCTATGATTTCGTAAATTTCCTTTGGAGTCTGCGAAAATTCAACTCCCGTAAGCTCTGTAACTTTTTTCATTCGCGATTCAAGTGAAATTGCCCCTACATACCTTTCACTTATCGGTACATCAAGTTTTGATATGCAGTCCTGTGCGGTTATTGAAATCAAATTTCCAGATGTTCTCTGAGGGTCTGTAATTGTCCATTTTCCGAGCGGAATCCAATCAAATTTATCTACGCACCATTTCAGAGACAGAGTTCCTCCACGCAGATATTTCCGGTCAATATTTCCGGCTTTTATGGTGACTTGAGCCGTTCCGGTGTAAAGCTGCCCGATTTCAAATATGCTTTCATTTGATGTACATTGACGATTATAACTGACTTTGCCTATAAGATTTTTGTCATCAAGAAATATTTCTTCTCCGTGTGTCAGCTGGATTTTCCCTTGAATGTGCTGAATATCTTCACGGTTTAGTGCTTCAAGAAATTCACTGCTTACATTGTACATTCTTCAGCCTCCTAAATCTCAATCAGATTTACAGATAATTCCGCAGTTATTCCGTTGCTGGTGATATTTCTGTCAGATGGATACATTAATGTCTGTACCGTATGTCCGCAGTAGGTAAACTGAACTTTCTGTTCAAACCGGCTTACAAGTGAATTTACCTGTGCAATTTCTTCAGATGTGCCTTTGAATTTCAGAGTAAGCTTGTACGTTCCGAGTCTTATCGGATAACGTAGTGCTTTTCCAGTTTCGGCAGAACGTCCCGAATCAGATGAAAGAAGGTCTGATTCAGTCACCTGATAGCCGTCGCTCAAAGGCTGTACTGCAAGTTCTTCTCCGTCTATCGAATGAATAGCAAGCATTATTTTCCACCCTTTCTTGCATTATCTTCCGCAACCGCCCTGATTACTTCGCGGCTGAATTCACGGGAATTTCTGAACATATAGTTGATTATCTCAATATTCATACCATTTTTAAGAAGTTCGATTATGATTTTCAACAGTTCTGTGATTTCAGAATTATCACCGAGCATTCCATCGAGTTTGGATAACGGGGCAATAACTTCGGGGTCTGTTTTTGCGTTTTTATTATCACCTACCATTGCAAGTGTCGGTGCTGTAGCAAGTCCACCATTAGCCAGTTTTGGTATCTGCGGAACATCAATTGACGGCAGCCATTCAAACGGACACCAGTCAAAAATCTCAATATCTCTGATTCCGTCCAAAGCCCAGTTTATCGTATTAAACGGCTGTTCAATGACCCAGTTAATGCCGTCAATAAGACCGTTTACAACAGTTTTGAACGTCTCAAAAATTCCGTCGGTTATTCCTGTAAAAATTTCTCCGCCTCTGCTGAAAACGTTTCTGACTGCCTCCCATGCATCAGAAAATGTATCTCTGAACCAGTTTGTTACATGACTGAAAACACTTGTAATACTGTTCCAGATACCCTCAAAAAAGCCTTTTACTTCTGAAAATGCTTTCTTTATATTATCCCATGCATTTGTGAATCTGTCTCCAAGCCATGAGCTGACAACTGAAAAAATATTCTTTATTCCGTCCCATATATCGGAAAAATAGCCTTTAACGCCGTCCCACACAGAATGAATCAATTGCCATGCTGATTCAAACTTATCTTTGAACCATGTATCAACTTTTTCAAAGATGCCTTTTATAACATTCAGAATCTTATTAAATATTTTCTTTATTTTTTCTATTCCGTCTGAAATGGCATTGAACAGACCGTCAATAATAAAATTTCCCATTTTTGCCATTTCTTTTGACGGACTGTGGATTCCGAATGCTTTTTTGAACCCCTCCATAAAAGGCTTGAAAATATGTTCTTTTATCCAAGTTCCGGCATTTACTAAAGCGTCAACGATTCCTGTCCAGAGACCCTTGATAACATTTCCACCGCATTCTTCAATCTTTTCGTTGAAATAGTCCTTAACGGAATCCCATGCTTTTTTCAGTGCTTCCCAGACTTTCATCAGAAGCGGTGCAAGCAGTGCAGAAATACCTCCGCAAATCTCGCCGAGCAGTTTGCAGGTCTTTTCTATAAGGTCGAGCCAGTCAATTTCTTTAACCATTTTGCTGACGCTTTCCTCAAGCTGTTTGCCGATACCAAGCCAGTCAGTTTCTTCGATAAAAGTAACCAGAAAGTCAAATAATCCTGATATTAATTCACCGACCGAAGAGCCAAGTCCGGAAAGTATACCTGCTGCATCGATATTATTTATAAATTCTGCGAGTTTGCTTGCGATACCGCTGAAATCCACCGTGGTGAGAGTTTCAGTTATGGTGCTGAAAATGCCCTTGATTCCCTCTGAAAGAGCTGTTCCGAGCTTTCCAAAATCAATTCCGTCGAACCAGCCATTTATCGCTTCCCCGATGCCGTTTCCGAGCGATTTCCAGTCAAATTCAGTAACAAAGCCGTAAAGCAAATCTGTGAGAATACGGATTCCAGCAGAAAAGGACCGTCCAAGTTGTTTCCATTTGATTTTATTTACAGCCTGATTCAAACCATTTGCCAGACCGCTTCCTATTGTTTCCCAGTGAATATTATCAGAAAAAGCATTGATGACAGAAGTAACTGTATTTATACCTCCTGCAAGTGCATTTCCGAGGTATTCCCAGTTCAGATTATCGACAAAACCGTTAATCAGGTCGCATATCTTATTTACTCCGTCAGTGACTTTTTTTTCGATATTTTCCCAGTCTATACCGCCGAAAACAGCGTTTATCCTTTCAGCAAGGATTCCGCCTACGCCGTACCAGTCTCCCGATTTAATAGCCTGTTTCAGACGTTCTGCCCAATCAGGAAGTACAGGTTCGGACATATCAAGTTTGCTATAGTCAATTCCGGAA
>CAMWRC010000097.1 GCA_947176565.1 uncultured Ruminococcus sp. | reverse complement strand
GTCCAAATCTACCATGTGAATCCATGATGCGCCTGCTTTTTCAAATCCCTTTGCAGTTTCAAGATAATCAGCAGCGACTTTTTCTACTGTAGAAAAATCTCCTTTGAAAAGACGTACACAATTTCCGTCCTTAATATCAATAGCAGGTAAAATAATCATATCAGACCTCCGAAGCTTTCAAGTATTTTCAGACCTGTTTCACCGCTCTTTTCAGGGTGGAACTGTGCGCCGTAGACATATTTTCCGTCATATACAAGTGCCGGAACACGTCCGCCGTATTCGCAGTATGCAGAAATATTTTTATCAGCACATTCAGCCTTATATGAGTGTACAAAATAGACATACTCATCATCGCCGATATTTTCAAGCAGCGGACAATCATTGAGTTTCTCAAGCTTGTTCCAGCCCATATGCGGTATGATTAGGTCTGTTTCCATTTTTCTTACTGAACCGCTGATAAGTCCGAGTCCGTCGCATTCCTCAAATTCATAGCCTTTACTGAAAATCAGCTGCATTCCCAGACAGATTCCAAGAAACGGCTTTTTTGCGGATTCCTCCTTGATTGTATCAACAAGTCCGCTCTTTTCGAGCATATTCATCGCTGCCGGAAATGCTCCCACTCCCGGAAGTATCACAGCATCAGCGGACTTTATGCTTTCATTATCCGAAACAAGTCTGCTTTCAAGTCCGAGATAATCAAGAGCATTCTTTACGCTGAATATATTTCCTGCACCATAATCAACTATTGCAATCATCACAATACCCCTTTCGTGGAAAGTGTTGAACCATCAGAATTATACGCGCAGGCTGTTTTCAATGCGTGCGCTGCTGCTTTGTAAACAGCTTCCGCCTTATGATGGTCATTTGTTCCATACAACAGATTTATATGCATTGTGATTCCGGCATTGAATGCAAACGCACGGAAAAACTCCTCCGTCATGCACAGATCATATCCGCCGCATGACTGATTTGTAAATTCACAGTTGAACACAAGAAACGGTCTGTTACTTATATCAAGGCTGCACATTGCAAGTGATTCGTCCATCGGTATATATGATGTTCCATAACGGACAATTCCGGATTTTGAACCGAGAGCCTGATTTATCGCCTGTCCGAGTGCGATTCCGGTATCTTCAACAGTGTGATGACAGTCAACGTGCAAATCGCCTTTTACTTTTATAGTCATGCTGATTCCGCTGTGCTTTGAAAGAGCAGTGAGCATATGGTTAAAAAATCCGATTCCTGTATCAATTTCGGAAATTCCTTTACCGTCAATTTCCGCACGGATATAAATATCTGTTTCAAAAGTCTTTCTGACAATTTCACCTGTCCGTATAGTATTATCCATTCAGAATTTCCTCCAGTGCTGTAAACAGTTTTTCCATTTCCTCGTCAGTGCCTATGGATATTCTGAGATAATCCCGTATCACCGGTTTATTCCAGTAGCGGACATAGATTCCGCGCTTTTTAAGCTCATTGAAAACATATTCCGCAGATTTTCCTGACGGACTTGCAAAAAGGAAGTTGCTCTGTGAATCTGTAAATGTGAATCCCAATTCCGCAAGACGTTTTTTGGAATGTTCACGGGTTGAAACAATCTTATTTACTGTTTCCGTAAAATATTTTTCATCTTTCATTGATTCCGCACCGCAGAGCTGGGTAACTGTATTCATAGTATACGAATTGACAGAGAATTTAACATCGTTCATATACTTAATAAGCTTTTCGCTTCCCATTGCGAAACCTATACGCATACCCGCCATTGAACGCGATTTTGAATATGTCTGCACCACAAGCAGATTTTCATATTTATCAGTCAGAGACAGACAGCTTTTCTCTGCTCCTGCAAAATCAATATATGCCTCATCAATAATAACTACTGAATCAGGATTTGATTTCACTATATCCTCAATCATCTCAACAGATTCAAGCACACCTGTAGGAGCGTTCGGATTAGGAAATATAATACCGCCGTTTTCCTGTTTATAATCATCAGGATTGATTCTGAAATCCTCATCAAGAGAACAGGTCTTGTATGATATGCGGTAAACATCAGCCCATACATCATAGAAAGAATATGTAATATCGGGAAAAAGCACTGGCTTATCAGAATTGAAGAAAGTCATGAATGCCATAGAGATTACATCATCTGAACCTACTCCGACAAAAATCTGCGAGGGTTTCAGACCATATCTGCCGGCAATGGCATTTACAAGCACTTCTGAATCAGGAGCAGGATATAAACGCATATCTGATATATCAAAATTATCGATAATCCCACGTACTGACGGAGCAGGCGGATAAGGATTCTCATTTGTATTCAGCTTCACAACATCAGTATTTTTCGGCTGTTCGCCGGGAACATAAGGAACAACCCTGCGTACACAGGATTCCCATTTATTTTCGGTCATGCTGATTAACTCCTTATTCAAATCTTACCTTGATAGCATTTGCGTGTGCTGTCAGCCCCTCTTTTTCGGCGATAAGAACTATATCATCTTTTGCTTCTTCAAGGGCTTCACGGGTATAATACGTATAGCTTGTCCGCTTTGTGAAGCTTGCAACACCAAGAGGCGAAAAGAATCTTGCTGTTCCGCTCGTTGGAAGTACGTGATTAGGTCCGGCATAATAATCGCCAAGCGGTTCTGATGCGTAGTGTCCGAGGAATATTGAACCGGCATTGTCAAGACTTCCTAAAAGCTCCATAGGATTTTCCATAAGCACTTCAAGATGTTCCGGAGCGATTTTATTTGCGAGTTCGACGCATTTTTCGCGGCTGTCAGCGATGATTACCGCGCCATAGTCATTAAGGGATTTTTCAATAATATCTTTTCTTGACAGATATTCTTTCTGACGGTTTATTTCAGCGATTGTCTCATCGGCAAGCTTTTCGCTCGTAGTTACCATTATAGCTGAGGCAAGAATATCGTGTTCTGCCTGTGACATCAAATCAGCGGCGGCAAATTTCGGATTCGCTGTCTCATCTGCAATCACCAGAATCTCACTCGGTCCGGCAATCATATCAATATCAACAACGCCGTAAAGAAGTTTCTTTGCCGTAGCAACGTAAATATTTCCCGGTCCGACTATCTTGTCGCACTTTGGTATTTCTTCAGTTCCATATGCAAGGGCGGCAATAGCCTGCGCACCTCCTGACATGAAAACCCTGTCAACTCCGCATATAGCAGCAGCTACAAGAATATCCTTATTCGGCGTGCCGTCTTTGAGCGGAGGTGTTACCATTACTATTTCCTTTACTCCTGCGATTTTTGCAGGAATTGCATTCATCAGAACGCTTGACGGATATGCCGCTGTACCGCCCGGAACATAAAGTCCTACTCTCGTAAGTCCGCGGACTCTCTGTCCCAGAATAACGCCGTTTTCTTTCGGATTAATAAAGCCCTGTTCTTTCTGTCTGTTGTGGAAATCAGCGATATTCTCCTGTGCGTTCAGGAGTGCCGAAACAAATTCAGGGTCTGCCTCTGTAAGTGCATCATTTATGACTTCACGCGGAACTTCATAGTATTCCGGAAGATTTCCATCAAATTTAAGCGTATAATTCTTTACAGCACTGTCGCCGTTTTCACGGACATCTTCAATTATCGCAGAAACTGTCTCTGTTACTTTTTTATTGGTTTCTCCGGCACGTCTGCCGAGTTCTTCAAGAAATGCTGTTTCATCAGTACCGTTTGCAAAAATCTTTCTCATTTCAGCTTCTCCTCTATAAGTTTGGTAAGTTTTTCAATTTCAGCCTGTCTCATTTTCAGGCTTACAGTATTGACTATAAGACGTGCTGAAATTGGAGCAACGTCCTCTATAACTTCAAGCCCGTTTTCTTTAAGTGTAGTGCCTGTTTCCACAATATCGACTATACCGTCTGCAAGTCCGAGAATCGGAGCAAGTTCAACAGAACCCTCTATCTTGATAATATCGGTATCCATGCCCTTTTTCTCAAAAAAGCTTCTTGCAACATTAGGATATTTTGTAGCAATAGTCTTTATTCCGTAGCCGCTGTAGAAATCAGAGCCTTTTTTTGCTGCGAGAGCAAATCTGCACCGTCCGAATCCAAGATCAATAAGTTCAAAAAACTTTCCTTTCATTTCCATTATGGTATCTTTTCCGACAACGCCCATATCACATACTCCGTGTTCGACATATGTAATAACATCGTTTGCCTTTGCAAGAACGACTTCAAGCTCCGCATCGGGAACGGGAAGTATAAGCTTTCTGCCCTTTTCCCTTACTGACGTGCAGTCAAATCCCATGCTTTCCAGCAGTCCCACCGTATCTTTTTCAAGTCTGCCCTTTGTAAGAGCTATCCTTATAGGTCTGCTCATTATTCTTCTTCCTCCCCGTTATAGTCAACAACGACTACTTTTGCAATTTTCTTTTCCTTAGCGTATTCACGGACGGATTCAATATCGCTGAAAAGAGCATTTTCAACAATTAATCCCTGTTCTCTGAGTTCGCGCGCCTGTCTGAGAGCCTCGACCTCGCAGCCTTCCTCCGCGAATACTATGACATCAGCCGCCGGAACAGACATCAGTATACCGTTTCTCTCCATTACTTTTGAAATAGCATTGACATTCACAGCGAATCCGACAGCCGGAATATCATATCCAAAATCGGAAATCAGCTTGTCATATCGTCCGCCGGAAATCACTTCTTCGCCGTGACCTTTGAGATAGCCTTTTATGATGAGTCCGGTATAATAATCCGTCTTGTTCACGAGACCTAAATCAACGGTAATATTTCCGCTGTTTCCGCAGAGTTCCACAGCATCGCGGTATATTCCGCGGAGTTCTTCGAGAGCGTATTTCACGTTTTCGTCGGGAAGAAGTTCCAGAGCTTTTTCAAAAACTTCTTCGCCGCCGAAAAGTGCCGGAAGTTTTTTGAGAGCCGATGTAACAGGTGTATTTCCGAATGTATCAAGAAAATCATTAAGTGCCGGAAAATTCTTGTTTTCGATAAGCTGGCGTATACGTTCCTTGTCGCTGTCATCAGCATCAAGACGGTCTGCAAGAGCCTTGAAAACGCCTATATTTCCAAGTTCTATTGAATATTCCAGACCGAACGCACTCAGGGAATCAACAGCTGCGGCGATTACTTCAAGGTCAGCCATTTTCATATCAGAGCCGATAAGCTCGATTCCAGCCTGAACAGTTTCATCACTTCTGCCTTTAAGAGCTGATTCATTACGATAAACTGTCTGATTATAGCAGAGTTTCAGCGGAAGAACTGCATCACGGAGACGAGTCGCAACAACGCGGGCAATCGGCATTGTGGAATCGGGACGCATTACAAGCAGTCTGCCCTTGCTGTCGGTCATTTTATACAGTGTTTCCTGCGGAAAATAACGTGATTTCATATTAAACACATCGAAAAATTCAAGTCCGGAGGTTATCATTTCGCAGTAACCGCGGCTTCTGAAAATTTTCATCAGTGTTTCCTCGATATTTCTTCTTGCGATACACTCACCGAAAAGCAGGTCTTTAGTACCCTCCGGCGTGATAAGGTCATAATTTTTCATAAATATACTCCTTATTTTCATTCCGCACTTTAACGCGGTAATATGATAGCATAGTAAAATGATATCACAGTAATATGATAGCATATTATTATAATAAAGTCAAGCTAAAAGAACGACATTTGTGTAGAT
>CAMWRC010000096.1 GCA_947176565.1 uncultured Ruminococcus sp. | reverse complement strand
GTGTGATATAATATTAATAATGATTTTGGAAAGGATTGAATACCATGGGAAAAATTATTGCTGTGGCTAATCAGAAAGGCGGCGTCGGTAAGTCAACTACAGTCGTTAATCTTGCTGCTTTTCTTGGCTCACGAGGAAAAAAAGTTCTCTGTGTTGACTGCGACCCGCAGGGAAATGCAACTACCGGATTCGGAATTAAAAAAAGAGGTATCGAATATTCTACATATACTGTTCTGATAGGAAAATCAAGAGTTCAGGAATCAGTTGTAAAGACTGCATTTGAAAATATTTCAGTAGTTCCGGGAACTGAATCTCTGGCAGGTGTGGAATTTGAACTTATAAATATGGAAAATCGTGTGAACCGACTGAAAATGCAGCTTTTATCAGTAAAAAATGATTACGATTTTATTTTTATTGATTGTCCGCCTGCACTTGGTTCGCTTACGATAAATGCACTTGTCGCAAGCAACAGTGTAATTGTACCGATGCTGGCAGAATTTTACGCTCTTGAAGGACTTTCGCAGCTTGTAAATACAATAAAAATAGTTAAAAAGAATTATAATCCAACCCTTGATATTGAGGGAATCCTTTTTACTATGTTCGATGGACGGCTTAATCTGGCTAATGATGTTGTTGCTGAAGTTGAAAAATATTTCCCGAATAAGGTCTTTGAAACGAAAATACCGAGAAATGTGCGTATTTCTGAAGCACCAAGCCACGGAAAACCTGTGATGTATTATGATAAATCATCAAAAGGAACAGAGTCGTATATACTTTTAGGACTTGAAATTCTCGGCGAGCCTCTGGAGCTGCCGCAGAAAAAGAGACGAGGTATATTTAACTTCAAAAAAGAAAGGCAGTGAATGGTATGGGATTTGGAGGATTAGGTTCGGGACTTGATTCACTTTTCAGCGATAATTCAGGAGATGTTCAGGTTAAATCCACACTGCGTACATCTGAGATTGAGCCGAACCACAGTCAGCCACGAAAAAATTTCAGTATTGAGGGTATTTCAGCTCTTGCCGATTCAATACGTGAACATGGAATATTACAGCCTATACTTGTGCGTCCTCTTGATACCGGAAACTATCAGATAGTTGCAGGTGAAAGACGCTGGCGTGCAGCCAGAATGCTCGGACTTGATGAAGTTCCGGTTCAGATAAAGGAGCTTACAGATTCCGAAACAATGCAAATTGCAATAATCGAAAATCTTCAGCGTGAAAATCTTAATCCTGTTGAGGAAGCCGAAGGATATGAAGAACTTATATCAGAATACGGCATGACTCAGGAACAGGTCGGAAAAATGGTCGGGAAATCACGTTCTGCGATTGCAAATATGATTCGCATTCTGACGCTTCCGCAGGATATACTTGTAATGCTGAAAGACGGCGATTTGACTGTAGGTCATGCAAAGGTACTTCTCAGAATCAACGACCCGATAAAGCTTCAGCATACTGCGGCAAGGGCGGCAGATGGCGGAATGACTGTACGTCAGCTTGAAAAATATGTAATCGGTCTTGCTGATGAAGATATTTCCGAAAAAGCAGCGGCACATAATAAGATTGATAATTATTTTATTGAGATGGAAATTTCACTTAAAGAACGTCTTGGCAGAAAAGTAAAGGTTGATTTTTCTAAAAATAAAGGTGCGCTGATACTGGAATTTTATGATAAGGAAGATTTAGCTGCAATTGCTGAAAAGCTTACAGCAGAATCTGAATAAAAGGAGTAAGAAAAATGATTGATATTAAATTTCTCAGAGAAAATCCTGAAATTGTGAAGGAAAATATCAGAAAGAAATTTCAGGATAAAAAGCTTGAACTTGTTGATAAGGTAATTGAACTGGACGAGCAGTCAAGAAAAGCAAAGGCAGAGGGCGACGAACTCAGAAGCAGACGGAATGCTATCAGCAGCAAAATAGGTGAACTCAAAAGAAACGGACAGCATGAAGAAGCAGAAAAAATAATGGCGGAAGTTGCCACAATTAAAACCAGACTTCCGGAACTTGAAAAGCTCGAAGCGGAGCTTGAAGAGGAAGTCCGCAAGATTATGCTTGTAATTCCGAATATAATTGATGAAAGCGTGCCGATTGGCAGAGATGACAAAGAGAATGTCGAGGTTGAGCGTTTTGGTGAACCTTTTGTTCCAGATTTTGAAGTACCATATCATGCTGAAATTATGAAAAAGCTCAACGGACTGGACAAGGATTCTGCGGGCAGAACAAGCGGCGAGGGATTTTATTATCTCTGCGGAGATATTGCACAGCTCCAGTCATGTATACTTTCATATGCGCGTGATTTCATGATTGACAAGGGATTCACATATTATATTCCGCCGTTCATGATAAGAAGCAGTGTTGTTACAGGCGTTATGAGCTTTGCTGAAATGGACAGTATGATGTACAAAATCGAGGGTGAAGATTTATATTTAATCGGTACGTCTGAACATTCAATGATTGGTAAATTTATTGATACAATTATTCCTGAAAGTGAGCTTCCGAAAACACTCACCAGCTATTCGCCGTGTTTCCGGAAAGAAGTCGGCGCACATGGTCTTGAAGAACGCGGAGTATATCGGATTCACCAGTTTGAAAAACAGGAAATGGTTGTTGTCTGCAAACCGGAAGAAAGTAAGGAATGGTTCCATAAACTTTACAGCTATACTGTTGAATTTTTCCGCACTCTCGATATACCAGTGCGTACACTTGAATGTTGTTCAGGCGATTTGGCAGACCTTAAAGTAAAAAGCATTGATGTTGAAGCATGGTCACCGCGTCAGAAGAAATATTTTGAAGTCGGAAGCTGTTCAAATCTTGGCGATGCACAGGCAAGACGTCTGAAAATCAGAGTCAAAGGCAGCGACAAGAGGAATTATTTTGCTCATACTTTGAATAACACAGTTGTTGCGCCTCCGAGAATGCTGATAGCTTTCCTTGAAAACAATCTCAATGAGGACGGAAGTATCAGAATCCCCGAGGCACTCAGACCATATATGCGCAAGGACGTAATTTCAGTACCAGAGAAATAAAAATCACAGAGCTTGTGTAGATTTTTATCGGACACAAGCTCTTATTTTTTATCAGATTCTCTGGCAACTACGCAAATACACATAGTAGCAGCACCGACAGTACCGCCAACCATGCTTCCCAAAATAAAACCAATCAAAAAAATCACCTCCCCAGTTAGTATTTGCTGAACCAGAGAGGTTTAAACATATTTCTGTCAGGATTATTACAAATCCAGCATTTTAATTATATCAGATTTTTCGCGGTATCCGACGGACATATTATGAATTGCGCCATTTTTGACAACAACGAGCAGAGGAATGCTTTCACAGCGGAATGCAGCGGCAAGTTCCGGCTGTTCGTCCACATTTATCTTACCGACTTTTACTTTTCCGTTATATTCTTCGGCAATTTCAGAAACTGCCGGAGAAAGCATCATACATGGACCACACCAACCAGCCCATAAATCGAGGAGTACGATTCCCTTGTAATTCCGTACTTCCTCATCAAAATTTTCTTTGGTAATAGTAATTTCAGCCATATTATTTCTCCTTATAGTACAGCATACAGTGGCAGAAGCCTTCAAAATCAGGGTCGGCAATCTGTTCACGAAATTCCTTACACATACACTTGTTTTCAGGAATTTTAGCGATTTTGCAGGGACAATAACCGTCTTTGCGTTCAAGACCTTCTTTAAGTCTTGCAACGATATTTTCATCGGGATTCAGGATTACCTTTATAGAAATCACTTCCTTATTTCACTGATTTATTATTTCATCAATTCTTCGGCTAAAGCGGCAATCTGTGCAATATTTTCGGATTTAACAGCGGATTTGATTGAAACAGTAGTCTGAGTCCAGCTGATATTTTTAGATTTTTCAAATTTAGCCTTTATGCATTTGGCAGCGGTTGCAGCCCATGAACCATTTTCGATGATTCCGATAGTACGGTTCTGATAGTTCCGTTCAACGAGCCAGTCCACATACTGGGACATGAATGGGAACAGTTCTCCATTATATGTCGGAGAAGCAAGAACAAGTTTGCCATATCGGAAACCGTCCTCAACTGATTCAGCCATATCTTCACGGGCGAGGTCAGCGATTGCGACTTTGGGGCAGCCAAGTTCGAGGAGTTTATCTTTAAGAATCTCCGCGGCCTTTTTGGTATTGCCGTACACTGAAGTATATGCAATGAAAACGCCCTCGGATTCAACACCATAGCTTGACCAGATATTATAGAGATTGAGATAATAGCTGAGATTCTCTGTAAGAATCGGACCGTGAAGCGGACAGATAGTCTGAATATCAAGACCGGAGGCTTTTTTGAGGAGGGCCTGAACCTGCGCGCCGTATTTTCCGACAATTCCGAAGTAATAGCGGCGAGCTTCACAAGCCCAGTCTTCTTCTACATCGAGTGCGCCGAATTTACCAAAACCGTCAGCAGAGAAAAGAACTTTATCTGTGGAATCATAGGTAACCATAACTTCCGGCCAGTGAACCATAGGAGCTGTAACGAATGTAAGTGTATGAGAGCCGAGATTAAGGGAATCTCCATCTTTGACTGTCAGTTTGTTTGTAATGGTGAGTTCCGAAAAGAAAGCGGCAATCATAGCAAAGGTTTTAGCATTTCCGACAACAGTTACATCTGGAAATTCTTTTATAAACTTGTTGATGCAGGCAGAATGGTCAGGTTCCATATGCTGAACGACAAGATAATCTGGTGAGCGGTCGCCAAGAACTTCACGGAGATTATCAAGCCACTGGCTGCCGAAGTTTATGTCCACAGTGTCCATAACAGCGATTTTCTCGTCAACGATGGCATAGGAATTATAAGCCATACCATTTGGAACATCATACTGACCCTCAAAAAGATCCACATCATGGTCATTTACACCGATGTAGAAAATATCGTTGGTAATTTTTTTCATGATAAACATTCCTCACTTATTATTATGTATTTTCCGTGCAGTTATGCACTGAATATATTATAGCACAATTTTCCTGAAATTAATACCGTCAATCAGCACAAAAATCGTAAGATAAACTATGCAGAATGCCGGAAGTGTTCCACGTGGAACAAACGAACATATTTAGAATATATTGACAATTGAAAATATATATGTTAGAATTGATATTGGAAAGCAGGTGACAGATATGAGGAGAATATTTTATATAATGGGAAAAAGTTCATCGGGCAAGGATACAATATACAAAGAATTGATAAAAAATCTGGATTTCAAGCCAATTGTGCTGTATACTACCAGACCGATGCGTGAAAATGAAATACAGGGAAGAGAATATAATTTCACAGATTTTGAGAATTTTCAGCAAATGAACTCTGCCGGAAAAGTGATTGAAGCGCGGATATATGATACGGTTTACGGCAAGTGGGCGTACTTCACAGCTGAGGGAAGCATAGATTCAGAACATGATTATATAGGAATTGGAACGCTTGAATCGTATTTAAAACTACTTGGTAGATACGGCAAAGAACTTGTACCGGTTTATATAGAAACTGCTGATGATATACGTCTTATTCGTGCTATAGAGCGTGAACGTATGGAAAGCAAACCTAAATATACGGAGATGTGTCGGCGATTTATAGCGGATTCTGAAGATTTTTCTGAAGAAAATATTAAAAAAGCCGGAATAGACCGGCGTTTTGAAAATAACGGAAAAATAGATGACTGTATTTTAGAGATACTTGAATAT
>CAMWRC010000095.1 GCA_947176565.1 uncultured Ruminococcus sp. | reverse complement strand
ATTCGGACGTGGAAGCCGGAATGCTGACGAATCACCATTCTGAGCCATTTTGTCAATGTGTACGCCGCCGGGATATGGAAATCCCATAGCACGGGCGCATTTATCAAAGCATTCCCCTGCCGCATCATCACGGGTTCTGCCGACAACATGGAATTTAGTGTAATCCAGAACTTCAATAAGATGCGTATGCGCTCCGCTTGCCACGATACACAGATACGGAGGTTTCAAATCAGAATGAGTTATATAATTCGCCGCAATATGACCAGCTATATGATGAACCGGAATAAGCGGCTTTCCGGAGGCAAAAGCAAGAGCTTTCGCAAAATTCACGCCCACAAGAAGCGCGCCGATAAGTCCCGGAGCATATGTCACAGCTATTCCGTCAATATCCGCAAGAGTTACTCCGGCTGAATCCAGTGCCTGCCGTGTAACTCCGAGTATATTCTCACAATGACGGCGCGATGCGATTTCCGGAACTACGCCGCCGTATTTTTTATGTTCCTCTATCTGCGTTGAAATCACAGAAGAACGAATACTCCGGCAATCTTCACAGATGCTTGCGGCTGTTTCGTCGCAGGAGCTTTCAATTCCTAAAATTAGCATTATTATCCCTCTTTATTTATTATTTAATCTTTTTCGCATAACTACGGCATTTTCTACAGGATTATCATAAAAATTCCGCCTTATATGAAGTTTTTCAAATCCGCACTTTTTATAAAGCGAAACTGCCGGAAAATTGGATTCACGTACTTCAAGAAATATTTCACTGATGTATTCCGGAAGCTGATTTTCAAATTCAGCCATCAGATTTTCAGCTATTCCTCTGCGGCGGTAATCTGAATCAACTGCAACACTTGTTATATCAGCTTCATCTGCCGCAAAATATCCTGAAATAAGCCCGACAATTCGCATATCAGCATAACAGTATATTACGATTCCGTTATCCTTTGCAGATTCCGATTTGAACGATTCCGCAGACCAGCCGTCTGCGCCGACGCATGATTTATCAAGCTCCGAAAGAATATCAAATACTTTTTCATCTGTTTCAGATGAGATTTTACAAAAAACAATATCGTTCATGAAATCAGCCTTTCGCGTCATACCAGCTTCTGCCGCTGTGAACATCTACCACTAACGGAACTTTCATTTCATATACATTCATCATTTCCTCTTTAAGAATTTCAGCGCACCGTTCAGCGCAGGAAATATCCGCCTCGATAATAAGTTCATCATGTACCTGTAAAATCAGTTCCGCGTCAAGATTTTCGGATTTCAGACGGCGATATACATTAATCATCGCAATTTTTATCAAATCCGCCGCAGTTCCCTGAACCGGTGTATTCATGGCGATTCTTTTTCCTGCCGCCTGCATGGTTTTATTAGATGAAAGCAGTTCCGGAATGCGTCTTTTCCGTCCGAACATTGTTGAAACAAATCCTGTTTTTGCCGCACGGCTTACTGTATCTTCCATAAAGCGGTGTACTTTCGGATATTTAGCAAGATAATCTGAAATATATTTTTTTGCCTGTGCAACTGATGTGTTTATATCCTTCGAGAGGGAAAATGCGCCGATACCGTAAATTATGCCGAAATTCACAGCTTTGGCGGCACTCCTCATCTCAGGAGTTACCATAATCGCCGGCATATCAAAAACCTGAGCGGCGGTAGATGTATGAATATCCTCTCCGTCAGAAAATGCAGAAATCATATTTTTATCACCGCAGAGATGCGCCATAACACGGAGTTCAATCTGACTGTAGTCCGCATCAATCAGAACTTTTCCCTCACCCGCAGTGAAAAATTTACGCATCTGCGCCCCCAATTCAGTACGTACCGGAATATTCTGCAAATTAGGCTCTGTTGATGAAATCCTGCCGGTACGTGTTTCCGTCTGCCTGAAACAAGTATGAATCCTGCCGTCAGATGCGATTTTATCAAGCAGTCCTGTAACATATGTCGAATTGAGTTTAGTATACTGCCTGTATTTCAGAACATTATCCACAATGGGCGAAAATGGTCTGAGTTCCTCTAAAACCTCAGCACTTGTGGAATATCCGCTTTTTGTTTTCTTTTTTGCCGGAAGTTCCATTTCCTCAAAAAGAACAATTCCGAGCTGTTTCGGCGATGAGATATTGAATTTATGACCTGCGTCGTCAAATATCATCTGCTGAGTTTCTTCAATCATCTCCGTAAGATACGTACCAAATTCACGTACATCTTCCGGAGTTATTCCGACTCCAGTATGCTCCATTGATGCTAAAACCTCAGTAAGCGGCATTTCAATATTATCAAGGAGTCCCGTCATACCCTCTTTTTCAATCTCTCTGCGAAGATTATCCGCAAGCGGTTCAAGAGAAGCAAGCTCCGCAAAACAGCCGTTTTCCATACAGTAATGAACCCCATATCCGCCGCATAGCATTTCAACAGTATAATCAGAAGCAGACGCATTGAGAAGATAACCGCAGATTGCCGCATCTGTTCTGAGATTGGCAAGATTTATTCCGTGCGCCATCGCCCAGCGGTAATGAGGTTTTGAATCAATAGTTATCTTTTCACATTCAGAAGCAAAAAACGTCGATATAAGCTCCTCTGAATCTGTGGTATAAACGGAGTTTCCGTTCCGTATTTCAAGGTTTGTGCCGTCAAAGATATAGCTTGCATTTTCAAATGATTTGATTATATCTTCTGTCAGGACGCATACTTCCAGTTCAACAGGAATATATTCCTCCTGCTGAATTTCAGCAGAAATATCAGCTGCTGATATATTCAGCTTTTCGAGCAGCTTGAACATCTCAAGTTCCGTGAGCAGACGGCTTATTCCGGCGGAATCCGGAATTCCTGTTCTGTATGATTCAGGATTATTTTCAATGGGAACATCACGGACTATAGTCGCAAGCCATTTGCTTTCCTTTGCAGAATCAACACCCTTTTCAAGCTTGGATTTCACACTCTTTGAGAGTTCTGCGCCAGTATAATTTTCATACAGATTTTCAATTGTACCAAATTCCTTTATCAATGCGGAAGCAGTTTTTCCGCCAATTCCTGCAACTCCATGAATATTATCGGAACTGTCTCCCATAAGAGCTTTGAAATCAACAAGATTTTCCGGCTCAAATCCATAGTCTTCTCTGAATTTTTCAGGAGTATAGCGTATAGTTTCCCTGTTCGTGGCAAGAAGTACCGTGACATTGCTGTCAATAAGCTGTAAACTGTCGCGGTCGCCGGTCAGCACAAAACATTGATTTCCGCTGTCACTGCAAATCTTCGACAATGTTCCGAGAATATCATCAGCTTCATATCCCCCGCATTCAACGACTTTTATTCCCATAAGAGAGAGAAGCTGTTTTACAATCGGAAGCTGCTGCGCAAGTTCCGGAGGCATACCCTTGCGGTTCGCTTTATAATACGATACAGCCTTATGCCGGAATGTAGGAATATCCACATCAAACGCAACTGCAACAGCATCAGGTCTGACATCACCATAATTTTTGAGGTATATATTCATAAATCCGAAAACCGCATTCGTAAAAACTCCGTTCTTATTTGAAAGCAGTTTTATTCCGTAAAAAGCACGGTGAAGAATGCTGTTTCCGTCAATGACAAGAAGTTTCATAAATTTTATAAACATCTCCTTTCGGAAGCGATTGTTTTTATTATATCACATATTTCCGCAAATAGCAAGGGGATTTACATCAAATAATCGTCGTTTATTTTTGCAAACTGCATAAATATCATGTGAATAATTGTTATGTTTGCACAATCTTTAAAATCATTTGAAATTCACTGGACAAAAATAAAAAAATATGCTATAATATAAGACGAAATAATCATTTCAATATATGAGGTAATTTACTATGGATCTTTTTTCAATGTTCAAAGGCGGAAAATATTTTGATAAGCATATATCTCCAAAATGTGATTACTGTCAGTTCGGCAGGCGTACAAAGGACGGAGATAAGGTTCTTTGCGAAAAACGGGGCATGGTTGACCGTACATTCTCATGTGCAAAGTTTATATATTCACCGCTCAAAAGAATCCCCGTGAAACAGCTTAACTTCGTCGGAAGTCTTGCCGATGAGGATATTTACATAGAATCAGCAGGAGACCGCGCCGAAAAAGAAGAAAATGATAATGCACAGGCTTCCGCTGAAAACAAATCCGATGACAAGAATTAAAAAAACGGATAAATCAGATATATCACAATTTCAAAGCGGTCTGTAAATGACCGCTCAATGCGCCTGTGGTGAAACTGGCAGACACGCAAGATTTAGGTTCTTGTGCCGAGAGGCGTGCAGGTTCGATTCCTGTCAGGCGTACCAATGGCAAAGTCGCATAATGTAGCTTTGCCTTAGATTTTTTAAAATTTATTTAAGGAGATTGTTGTTTGAAGAAAAATAACAGACCTGAGATAGCAGAGTAAACGGAAGGTTTGCGAATACTATCTCAAACAAACCTCCCGTTGCGTCACAACATTTCAGGAGGAAAAACAATGAATAAAAATGACTATATTATCCGTTTGGAAACAGAGAAAGATTATCATGAAGTTGAAAATCTTGCCCGCGAGGCATTCTGGAATTTAAGCGTTCCCGGCTGCGATGAACATTACTTTATCCACATAATGAGAAATCATAGGGATTTTATCCCCGAACTTGCTCATGTCATTGAAACTGACGGCAAGATTATCGGCTGTATTATGTATACAAAATCCGAGCTTGCTGACGGAAACGGCAATATAAAGCCGATTGTCACTATGGGTCCGCTTTGTGTTCACCCCGATTATCAGCGTATGGGATACGGTAAGGCTCTCCTTGAACACACCTTTGAAATCGTAAAAAATATGGGATATGACGTGATTATAAATTTCGGAAATCCTGATAACTACGTTGCCCGCGGTTACAAAAGCTGCAAAAAGTACAACGTCTGTTTTGAGGGCGATATTTTCCCTGCCGCTTTGCTTGTAAAAGTCCTTATTGATGACACTCTCGATGGCAGAAAATGGTTCTATCACCCCAATAATGCCGATGAGCCGTGCAATGATGTTGAAGCTGTTGCAGAATTTGACAAACTCTTTCCGCCGAAAATCAAGGCATGGCAGCCAAGTCAGGAGGAATTTTTCATTCACTCCCACTCAGTAATAAGATAATAACATAAAAAATAAGCCGTCAGCAAGAAAGCTGTCGGCTTGTTTTGTTATGACATATTTTTTTAATGAATACTTTTCAGGTACTGATTTATTTTTCTTCGGAAGAATTGGATTCCTCGCCATTATAGTTAAGTATTTTATTCATTCCTGATGATATTTTAAGATACTCTGTTCTGATATTTTCGAGATACTCCAACCCAAGGTCAGTAAGATGATAATATTTGCGGATTCTGCGCTTTCCAACAAGAACAGTTTCTTCGGTAAGCATACCTCTTTCAATCATACGATACATAACAGGATAAAGAGAGCCGAATTTTACTGTAAAATCGCCGTCGCTGCGCATCTTAATCTGCTGAATAATCTCATATCCATACATATCTCTTTCCTGAAGCAGATGCAGAACTGCAACATCTATATTTCCCCTTATAAGACTTTCCTGAATCAACATAATAAATCTCCAATCTCAACATATTTTTACAAATAATATCTACAAATTTTATTATAACAAATATTTCTCTCCTTGTCAATACAACATCAAGCGAAATATCAGATTAAAAAATTAGTAAATTTATAATTAATAATATAACTTATTATCAGATAATTTTCTATTAG
>CAMWRC010000094.1 GCA_947176565.1 uncultured Ruminococcus sp. | reverse complement strand
TCTTATTGGCATTATCTATGGTATGCAGTTTCCCGCAGGCTATGTGCGCAGGAGCTGCCCTTTCTGATATCGGCGGGTCGCTGGATAATAATGACAGTATCAGTGTTCTGTCAGCAGATTCCCCCGATATAATGGAACTTAATGCCGATAGTCTGCAGGAAAAAGCCAGCACCGAAGAATCAGAAGTATCTGATGCTGTCGGAAGAATTGAGGTTGATATCTCGCTTACTCTGCTGATTGACAACGATATTGATTTCACACTTAAATTAAGCAATGCTGATGGTTATTCAAAGGAAAGCATTATCAGTTCCAGTGATGTAAATGACGGAAAAATCAGTTTCAATGACCTTGCTGACGGAGAATATACTCTTACTGTAACTGCTCCGGGATTTGTTGATTTCAGTCAGAATATCACAGTCGCTCAGAAAATGTATACCCTGAAGCTTACAGCCGGTTTCTGCAAGGGATATACATATGATGTAGGTGAACTTCACCCCGGTGTTCTCATGATTGGTGATGTCAACGGCGACAATATCATTGATGATGAGGATAAAAATGCTCTCATAGATGCTGTTGACGGCATAGCTGTACCAGAAGAATTTACAACAGACCTCAACCACGACGGCGAGACCAATCTGCTTGATTTGTCTTTCTTTGCGACATCTTACAATGAGGAAAAAGACCTTACAGCAGCAGTCGAGGAATTTATTTCCCCTGATGTTATTCATGCCGAAACCCTCAAAGGTACTATCTTAGAGGGCGATGTTGAAAAAATGCTCGCCGGCGATGAGGAAATCTCTCTGTTCCCTGCAAAAAGCGGTGCAGTTTCCGAAGATAATCCTATATCTATCGGTTTCGACTTGCTGAAAGACGGCGAAGCTTCCATGATTGACGGTATTACGTTCGAGACCGGAACTACCAATCCCGTAGATGAAGCTTTCATTGATGTAGCATATACAGACGATGACGGCAAAGAACATACCGTTTCCGTTCCCGTAAAATCAGATGTTCATTATCTTCTCAAGGAAAGCGATGTCTATGCTGAACTTGACGAACACGGCAGCATCAAGCTTCACCTCGGCAGTCAGGTTGCGGTCAAGAAAGTTACGCTGACTATCACAGGAATGCAGAATAATAATAATCTCGCTGAAATCAGCAAGGTTGAATTTGTGAACGGTATGGAAAACCGTATTCCTGAGCCTTCAATGGACATGCCGGAAAATCTCAAATATGAGGCTGGAAGCGAAAAGTTCTCAATCAGCTGGAATCCCTGCATAAACGTAACCGGCTATGAAGTCAAAATCGAACAGGGTGGAAAAACTGATTTGATTATGACATCAACAAATTCACTTTCAGTTACAACGTTCAATAATGATGATGTCAAGAACTATACAACTTACAAAGTAAGCGTGCAGGCGGTAAATGGTACATGGAAGAGCGGTTACTGCGAATCCGTTGATATTACTCCGCAGCCGAGCAAAGCTCCTGACAAGCCCGATAATGTAAAGGCTGCCGGAATCTATAAGGGAATTATCGTATCATGGGCAAATATGGACGATACCCAGTACTACAACGTATTCTACAAGCTCAGAGGAAGCGAAGATGAGTTTACTGAAATTTCTGAGGTTAAGGGAACTTCAGTGACTATCAATGAACTTGCAATGACTTCAGAATACGAAGTCTATGTAATAGGTCACAATGACTTAGGCGACAGCCCTGAATCACTCCACGCCACAGCAAAAACAACAGATCTGAGTGCTGCTGAAATGCCGAAGTATAATCTCATCAACCGCGACGAAGAAGGTAATCCCGGACCTACGCATATCCTCAGTGTAACGAGATTCGGCGGTGAAATGATTGACAGCCCTCTTGATGACGGTCTCGAAGATACCGCATGGGGTGCTGTTGACGGTGATCCGGCTTCTTATTATTCCAAAGCAACATGGGACGACGGAGGATTTAACGGTATAGGAAATAACGGTCTGACATATACTTTCGACCAGGAATATACTATGGATACCGTCGCTATATTCACAACGGCAGATATCAGCTATACAAACGTAAGATGCTGGGATTCCGAAGGCAATCTGGTGTATATACTGAATGACGGTTATGGTAATCTCGCTTCAAGAAAAACTGATGCAAAGGGCACACCCTATTATATTCTTAAATTCCCGCAGGCAGTAACGGCAAGCAAAGTACAGATTTCTCTTGCACGTTATCTGACATCTCCTGTTACTATTGCAGAAACGTACTTCTATCACTATGATTTTCTTATGGAAGAAATTATGGCTTTGTATGTTGATGACCTGCATACTGTCCTGAAAGATAACGTTACTCACAGAACTATTGAGCGCCTGCGCGAAAAAGTAAATGCTCCTGATGAATATGGCGAAGCGAATCCTAATGCAGAAGCTTTACTCCGTGAACTTGATACAGCAGAAAAAATTCTGAACGCTGAATCACTCAGCAGTCCGGTAGTAATACATAATGAGATTACTACAAAGGATTCAGGTCGCGGCTTCTCCGGAATCAACGCATGGCAGCCGCTCGGCGTTTCTATCGGTACCGGCGAGGAAGTAACTGTCTATGTCGGAAGCGATAAGAAGAAAACCGGCGACGGCACAGATTTACGTCTCATTGTTACACAGTATCATTCCGAATCCGGCAATATTACGCTTGACGGTGCTAATCTTAAAGTCGGAGCAAATACATTTAATTTATCCAAGGGTTCAGGTGCTGGCTTTGAATCCGGCGGTGCGCTGTATATCCAGTATCAGGGTAATGCAAATGCAAGCGAAAAATATTCAGTGCGCGTAACCGGCGGTTCGGAAGTTCCTTTCCTTGACCTCTATAAAGTAACCGATGAAGATGAACGTATGGAGAGAACTGTTGAATATATCAACAAGCTTGATGAATATGTTCCGCAGATTGAACAACTCCATAACGAAAAACATAAGGGTTCAGAAAACAAAAATTTAGATTACGACTACGATAAGTATAACTGTATACTCGAAGCATCTGATATCATGCTCGATACAATGATGTACTCACTGCCGGCTCAGCAGATTCTTGCAGGTGCAGGAAGCGGCACTGTCGAAGAACGTGCTGAAACTGTTCTCAAATCAATGGACGCAACAGAAGAAATGATGTATCTGTTCTATCAGCATAAGGGTCTGAACAAATCCGCACCGACTGAATTGAATCAGATTCCTAAGGGACATCTTAATATACGTTATCAGCGTATGTTCTCAGGTGCATTCATGTATGCTTCCGGAAATCATATCGGTATCGAATGGGGTTCATCTCCTGCCATGATGCAGGGTACTCCTATTGTGGCAGATGAGGACGGCAAGTATATAAGCGGAAGCTACTATGGCTGGGGTATCTCTCACGAAATCGGACACGATATTAATCAAGGCTCATATGCAGTTGCAGAAATCACAAACAACTACTTCGCACAGCTTGCTCAGGCCAAGGATACCAATAATGGTATGCGTTTCCAGTATGAGAATATCTACAGCAAGGTAACATCTGGTACAAAGGGAAATTGTTCAAATATTGCAACTCAGCTCGGTATGTACTGGCAGCTCCATCTTGCTTACGATAAGGGTCTGAACTTCAAGACTTATGCAGATTACGATGAGCAGCTTGCTAATATTTTCTACGCAAGAGTAGATACCTATTCAAGAAATCCGAAGGCAGCTCCTGCTCCGAATGGCGTTGAACTGACTGTCAACGGCACTACTGACCAGAATCTTATGCGTCTTGCCTGTGCAGCAGCAGAAAAGAACGTTCTTGAATTCTTTGTCCGCTGGGGTAAAACTCCTGATACGGACACAATCGCATATGCTTCACAGTTTGAAAAGGAAACACGTGCTGTTTTCTTTGCAAACGATGATTCGCGTGTATATGCACTCAAAGGCAAGGGAAGCGTTTTAGCTCCTAAGGAAGAAGATGTAACAACAACTGCTGCAACTACAGCTGCAACAACTACAACTCTGGTTTCTGCTATCGATAACGTTTCTGTTTCTATCGGCAAGACTGCAAACAAGGTTGAACTTGAATTTACTCCTTCTGATATTATTCCGGCAGACGATATACTCGGCTATGAAGTTGTACGCTGCACAATATCCGGCGGAAAGGTTGAGGAAGTTCCTGTAGGATTCGCACAGGGTTCAACATTCACAGATACAGTCACAACTCTGAATAACCGCGCTGTATTCTATAAGGTTACACTTATCGACCAGTATCTCTACCGTTCAGCTGTCTATGAGACAAAAATGGTTAAAATCGAACATGACGGCAGTTTCGATAAATCTAACTGGACTATCAGTGCTACAGGTCTTAAGTCAGATGTTGAAGTAGTCGAAGAGGATACATTCGATGGTCTGCTCCCGTGCGAAAAGGAAGAAAATAATCCTGCAAAACTCGCTATTGATGCTGACCTTGATACAGTTTATACTCCTCAGGTAGAGGACGATGAAGCTGAAATCGTCATAGACTTCCACAAGACTGTAACAGCTACAGGATTCAAGTATACAGCCGGTGACGGCGGTTCTGTCGGCGATTACAAAGTCTATATAATGACCGATGATGAATGGGTTCTCACAGCAGAGGGTACTTTCAAAGGAAGCGAAACAGTTTACTTCTCAAATGATGACGACAAGTACATCAGCACATATTCTGCATCGGCTGTCAAGCTCGTTATTCCTGGACAGAAAGGCAATACAATTTCAATCACAGAACTTGATGTTCTCGGCGTAACAGGCGATAATGTTGACTTCCGCAGAACAGACGGCGAAGAAGTTTCAGCAGTAATCGGTATTCTCGGTGAGGATTACAAGTACGGCGACAAGACAGATGATGTTATTCCGAAAGATTCACTCGTATTCACAGGTTCTTATAAGGGTAATCCGGCTTACAACGTTGTTATTCTGTACGACGGAAACGGCAATATCGTAGGCGGTCTCAATGAAGATAATCAGGTTAAATCTCAGCAGGTTATCCTTGCTGATGTTCCGGACGGCAAAAATATTACTGATGTTTCAGACGGTACATGGGTATACTGGATTGAACCTGAAGATATGGAGAGTATGACAGTTCCCGAAACTGTTCGTGTTGAGCTTTACAGAGTAAATAATGCTCTTACCAACGAGGGTCAGCGTATGGTCAGCGATTCTCTCTTTGAGGAAGTTCCGGCTAAGGATAAACTTCCCACTATTACATTGGGTGAATAACGAAGCAACTGAAAAGGAGTAAGTTATGTTGAAAAAGGTTTTAATTGGTGCAGTTACCGTACTGTCACTCGGCACTGTATTCTTTCTTAACACCGGCACTACCGAAGCTGTCAGCAATGTTAAGATTGACGAAGCCGGAAATGTGTTGTTAATTGCTGATGATGAAGAAACAGACGGAATCACTGCTGTTCAGTTGAGGCTGAACGTCGATTCTTATGCTGATGTTGAAGTTTCTTTTGAATTTAATCCCGAGAACAGCATCAAAATTTCAGAGTATCGCTATCATGAGGATATAGGTGCTCTCCACATTTACATTGCCGATTCCAAACCGCTCTTTGACGGTGTGGAGTCACTGGACATCGGCACGATATTGGCAGTTGATACCGACGGAAATGCCGTTGATGTTCAGATTGAAGTTGCAGAAGATGCACTGAAATATGTTCACCAGAATACACTTATGGAAGATGACGTTGAGGTTGATATAGTAACAAAGCCGATTGTAACGCCAGAGGCAACAACATCTACAACAACTACAACAGCAGAATCTACGACAATAACATCTACAACAACTACAGCA
>CAMWRC010000093.1 GCA_947176565.1 uncultured Ruminococcus sp. | reverse complement strand
CAAATATAACCTGAAATGTCAATGACAAATTTGCTGATTCACGGCATTGTTTATAAATTTATTTTAAATACAAGAAAATATCACATGATATTCACATTCGGGGTATAATATAAATAATGAGATGATATGCGAAGATTCACCGAAAAATATTTATCAGAATTTATTTATTCAATCATTGCAATTTTCAGGATTCTGTGATATAATAATAAATAAAATAAAATCAGGAGGTTTTTTATGGCACATATTTTAATAGTCGATGATGAAATAAATATCCGCAAGGTAGTGCGTGAATATGCCGAATTTGAGGGATATGAGGTGACAGAAGCCGAAAACGGCATGGAAGCCGTTAATCTTTGTCACTCCAATGATTACGATCTTATTATAATGGACGTGATGATGCCGCGGCTTGATGGATATTCAGCGTGTAAGGAAATCCGTAAGTCAAAGAATATTCCGGTTATTATGCTGTCCGCAAGAGGAGAGGAATACGATAAGCTGTTCGGATTTGAGATTGGTATTGATGATTATGTTGTCAAGCCGTTTTCTCCGAAAGAACTTATGGCACGTGCAAAGGTTGTTCTGAAACGCAATAAAAATTCCGGCGAAGCACCGAGACAGGACAAGTATAACTTTGAAGGACTTGAGGTTAATATTTCAGGCAGAGAAGTATACGTCAACGGCGAAAAAGCGTCAATGACTCCGAAAGAATATGACCTTCTCTTTTATCTTGTGCGCAATAAGAATATCGCCCTTTCGCGTGACCAGCTCCTTGAGGAAGTGTGGGGATATGACTTTTTCGGCGATGACCGTACTGTCGATACACATATAAAGATGCTCCGGAACAGTCTCGGAGAGTACCGAAAATTCATAGTAACGCTGAGAGGAATGGGCTATAAATTTGAAGCGAATTAAGGGTATGCGTTCAGCTTTCGGCAGAATACCGCTGAAATTTACAATATGGATATATTTTATCGGCTATACGATAATAGTATTTCTTCTGCTGTGGCTGTTTCAGATATTATTTCTTGAAAAATTCTATACACAGTCAAAAATACGCGGAGTTGACGAGGCTGCATCACATCTGATATATTCCTACGAAAATGACAGCGGGGCGGAATTTTCAGAACTTCTTACAAAGGAAGCGTCAAAAAATGACCTCTGCATTGAAGTTGTTGACCGTTACAGCCGTTCACTTTATACACGTGAATATTCTGTTGACTGCTTGATACACGGACGCGGAAACAGTATATATCACTATCAGGAGAAAATTGAAAATAACGGAAATCAGCCTATATGGCTGAAAAAACCGAATCCGCATAACAGTTATTCAATGGTTCTTTTCGGCTGTGCGCTGGGCGATACGGATAATCCGAGCGGCTATTTATTCATAAATACCGCGCTTGTTCCTGTAGGTTCTACAGTAAGCATAATAAAACAGCAGCTTATGCTGATTACTGTTCTTCTGATAGCTTTTGCTTTTGTTGTTTCGCTTTTTGTTTCGCGGCAGATTGCAAAGCCAATTGACAGAATCACACTTGCGGCGAAAAGTCTTGCAAAAGGAAATTTTGATACAAAATTTGACGGCAGAGGTTATCTCGAAGCAAAACAGCTCGCAGATACGCTTACATATGCGGAAAAGGAACTTTCACGCGTGGACAGACTTCAGCGTGATTTAATCGCAAATGTTTCGCATGATTTGCGTACTCCGCTTACGATGCTCAAAGCATATGCTGAAATGATACGTGACCTTTCAGGCGATAATCCTAAAAAGCGGAATGAACATCTTGAAATAATCATCAATGAAACTGACAGGCTTTCGCTCATGGTAAATGATATTCTTGACCTTTCAAAACTCGAAAGCGGTAAACAGAAGCTTACGCCGTCAGAATTTGAGATACGCTCGAAGCTTTCTGATATTATCGGCAGATTCAAGGGAATATCCGAGAAAATGGGCTATCACATTCATTTCATACCCGATGAGGAAAGAGTTGTATTCTGTGATTCCGTAAAAATTGAACAGGTAATATATAATCTTATCAATAATGCCATAAACTATACAGGTGAGGACAAGCAGGTATACGTCCGGCAGATAAACCGCGATGACGGCATTGTAATCGAAGTCGAAGATACCGGAGACGGAATCGAAGCCGACAAGATAAAGCTGATTTTCGATAAATATTACAGGTCAGAGAATCACAAGCGTGAAGTCGTGGGTACAGGACTGGGACTTTCGATTGTCAAAGCTGTTCTGAAACTTCATGGATATGATTACGGCGTACACAGTGAACTTGGAAAAGGTTCTGTATTCTGGTTCAGAATAAACAGTATTGATGTGAAAGATGCAAGAAATGTGAAAGATGTACAAAATCATGATGAAAATTAAATAAAATTTCGTCGGATTTAAAACCGCTTATTAACACAATGTTCACAATTATAGTGTATAATATTAATTGCAGAGGACAGATTACTCTGTAGGTTTTCATGTTAATATAATGTTTACCCCAACATTATATTATAAATCCCCAATAATCCCTATATCATGGCAGATGAGCTTCCACGACCGGAGGCTCATTTGTTTTGTCCGGAGTTTTTATATATTGTAATTCCGGAAAATTACTTGACATTACGGAAAAAACAGTATATAATATAGTTAGTATGAACAAATCGTATTATATGAAAAATATTGTACTATTTGTTGAGAATCTTCTGATAATTTTTGATAATCTGCTGAGAAAGGGAATTGTTATGAATCTGTTTATTAAAAAAATTGCCGCCCTGTCAGTTTCAGCTGCTATGCTCGGAATTGCTGTATCGGCTTCAGATATTTCTTCCGGTATCACCAATGCCGCTCCTGATGAGTTACATGATGACTGGCTTCACGTAAATGAAAATGCCGAAATCGTCGATATGAACGGTAATCCGGTATGGCTTACCGGCTGTAACTGGTTCGGATATAATGTCGGCAGTCAGGTATTTGACGGCGTGTGGTCGCAGAATATGCATAAAATGCTCAATGAAATCGCTGACCATGGATTCAATCTTCTGCGTGTTCCCATGTCAACGGAAATTCTGCTGCAATGGAAAAATAATGAACCGGATACAATGATTAAGATAAACGAATACGAAAATCCGGAGCTTACTGTCGAAGGAATACAGGGCGGTACTCCCATGTACAGCTTTGATATCTGGAATAAAGCCGTTGAATGGTGCAGGGAAAACGGAATCAAAATCATGATTGATATTCACAGTGCGACAACAGCATCAAGCGGACATCAGGTTCCGCTGTGGTATGACAGCAAATTCAGCACTGAGGACTGGATTGAAGCTTTATCATGGTTTGCTGATTATTACAAGGACGATGATACAATTATTGCCATAGATTTAAAAAATGAGCCTCACGGCAAGAATGACGGTCAGGGAATGGCTATATGGGACGATTCAACTAAAGAAAATAACTGGAAATATGCCGCTGAAACCTGTGCGGCTGCTGTTCTTGGAAAGAATCCGTATCTTCTTATAATGGTTGAGGGAATCGAAGTCTATCCTAAATTTGAAATAGGCAGTACATGGGATTCGCCTGCTGTTGATTACGCACATTACGGCGATGAAAGTATGCAGCCTTTCTATGGCGCATGGTGGGGAGGAAATTTCAGAGGTGCAAAGGATTATCCTGTAGATTTCGGCGAATATCAGAGTCAGCTTGTTTATTCTCCGCATGATTATGGTCCTCTTGTATATGCTCAGACATGGTTTGACAAGGATTTCACAAGACAGACGCTTCTTGATGATTACTGGTATGATACGTGGGCGTATCTGGTTGAGGAGAATATTTCTCCGCTTCTTATGGGTGAATGGGGAGGATTTATTGATGAACAGCATGACCCCACAGGCGACAATAAGAAATGGATGGAAATTCTCAGAGATTACATGATTGAAAAGAGAATACATCATACTTTCTGGTGCTTCAATGAAAATTCCGGCGATACCGGCGGACTTGTCTATGATAATTTCGGCAAATGGGACAAGGAAAAATACGCGTTTGTTGAGCCGTCACTCTGGCAGGACGAAAACGGAAAGTTTATAAGTCTCGACCATAAGATAAAGCTCGGACAGTCCGGAAACGGCATATCGCTTTCGGATTATTACAGCGGTACATCTCAGCCGTCATCTGAGAGTAAGACAGAGCCTTCGGAAATATCGACCGCCGGAATAACAGCTGAAACTACCGGAAAAGAAACTGTTTCCGGCAGCGAAGAATATATAGCAGGAGATGCAAATGTTGACGGAATCATATCTGTTTCCGATGCCACACTCATTTTGCAGTTTCTCGGAAATTCAGATAAGTACACGCTCACTAAACAGGGAAAAATCAATGCAGATGTTGACGGCGAATCCGGTATTTCTGTAATTGATGCACTCCGGATTCAGGAATACGATGCCAAACAGATACCGTCGCTTCCGGTAATAAATTAAAAGGAGTAATCAAGTGAAGAATAAAAAAGGAATTGTATTTTATTTTGGTATGCTGATGTTCGCACTGGCACTTACAGGCTGTACGAACAAGACCCAAAATAATAATGATGCAGATTATACTTTCGCTGAAAAAGAAAGCACAGCAGAAGAATTATCTGAAATCACTTCGGCTGATACTACCGACACAACAAAGTTAGTCACTACCACTGCAACTATCACCAATACTGCGGTAAATACCACAATAAAGGAAACTACCAAAACAACTACAAAAACAACCAGAACTTCAACAGCACAAACTACAAAGATAACAACAGCAGAAAAGAATAGAACAGCAATACAAACAAATGACGATATACAATGGAATACCGGAACAAACAAACCAATATTAACAACTGTTCCTGTTACAGTCGCAACTGTTCCTGTTAAAATCTCAGATGATTATTTTACAGAAACAACTGATTATATTTATACTGATGAGGAGTTGGACTCAATTGCTGAAGTAATTAATGATGTTATTTTAACTCAACTTGCAGAACAGGGCACTAATATCGCATATTTAGATAATGATTTTGTTTTTGATTCTCTTGAGGATACTTTATTGCAGGTGTTTGAATTAGCAGATGTGTCAATCAGTGGTGAACAGTTTGATATTCTCATAAAGAAAGTCAATGCTCTTTTCCATGAGGCACGCATTGAAGCTGTTAATAATGAACTTGGCACTACATTTGAAAGAATTGATGATAACACCGTAAAAAGAATTTATACATATCTTGAAGTAAACGGAGAAATCTGGAATAATACCACAGAGTTACTTGATTCAGAATATGAATACTGGCATCAGAAGCCAAGATATAAAGATATGTCAGAATGGGTAAATTATATCTATGAGAATGAAGTACTGCTCGATAAAATAGCTAATGCAATCATGAGCACCCAGGAGCCGTTGAATAAAACAAAATATCAGATACTTCTTGATACCATATCATTTGTACAGAGCATTCCTTATGAATTGGATATTGATTCAACAGGCTATGAGGAATTTCCGAAATATCCCTATGAAACTCTTTACGAAAACTGCGGAGACTGTGAAGACGTATCAATTTTACTTGCAGGACTTCTTCGCTCAATGGGATATGGGGTATGTCTTGTACATCCAACGGGACATATGGCTGTAGGCGTAAGAACCGATGAAAGTGATGCAAACTTTTATATGGACGGTTTGGGCTATTATTATATAGAATGTACTAATGAGGGATGGCTGTTAGGTGAGGTTCCAAAAGATTACATAGGAGACGCAAAAGCATATCATATAAACTAAAACTATATAGACTAAAATAAAAATCCTCCTGATTTTTAAATATCAGCGAGGATTTTTAGCTTATTATATCC
>CAMWRC010000092.1 GCA_947176565.1 uncultured Ruminococcus sp. | reverse complement strand
GTCCTTATACTGACCCTATAGGAAAGGCTCTTATCAATAAAAGTACCCCCGGCTTCAGCGATGTAACTTGGCTTTTCGACCCCGCTGTAATGGTTGATGATGACGGTACAGGTTATCTTTACGTAGGCGGCGGTGTTCCCGAAGGTAAAACAGCAGACCCCGGCACTGCAAGAGCCGTAAAGCTCGGTGCGGATATGACCAGCCTTTCAGGTGAATATGCAAAAATAAATCCGCCATATCTCTTTGAGGATTCTTCAATACTCAAAGTCGGTGATACGTATTATTATTCATACTGCACTAACTGGAATACAGGCGGAAATCCTTACGGATTCGGCAATGCAGAAATTGCTGTAATGACTTCTAAAAATCCTCTCGGACCTTTCACATATCAGGGAATCGCACTGAAAAACCCGGCTTCTTATCAGCTCGACGGCGGCGGAAATAATCACCACTCAATCGTTGAGTTCAAGGGAAAATATTATGTTCTCTATCACAGCCGTAACCAGTCAAGAGCTATGAATATTCAGGCTAAGAACAGCGATGGTACAATTGATTTAGGCGGTAACTACCGTTCATGCCACCTGGACGAAGCAACATTCTCAGGCGGTAAGTTCACTGCAAGCGGCTCAATGAAGGGCGTATCACAGATAGAAACTCTTAATCCTTATACCACTGTTCAGGCTGAAACTATGTCCAGTCAGTCAAAGGGTATCACAGTAAACGGACTCCAGAATACAAAAGTATCCGGCAAAAAAGGCGAATGGATTAAGGTCAGTGGCGTTGAATTTAAAAACGGCGTGAGCAAACTCAATGTAAAGGCAAGCGGCAGCGGCATGATTAAAATGTGCGTTGGCTCGCCTACAGGAGACGTTATCGGTTATGCCAATGCTGCTACAGGCGAAACAGCTGTTGTAAACAGCGTAACAGGTACAAAGGACGTATATTTCGTGTTCAGCGGCGATGTTGAATTCGATTCTTGGAGCGTCCAGTAATTAATCAGTATTATCCCCTGCTTCGCTTCTGCACTCCTGCGGAGCAGGGAAATAATAAAAAACTGTTAGTATGAGATACTGCACATTCATTTTATATAAACAGTTTTAATTATAAGGGAAAGACAAATCAGAAAAAACAGCCGTTTGGGTTCGGCTGTTTTTTTGTTCATATCTGCTTCATAATCTGCAAAATATCCACTATTTCTGCAAATCGTGGGTTGTGAATAAACTGTGAATGATGTATAATAAGTATAGTGAAATAATACAAAAATGTAAGAGCCTGTTAAATATCTGTCTACAAGTTTACTGCAATCAATCTGATAAATGTATGACTTGAAAATCAGGCTGTAATGCCGTACGTACGGCTTTCGATTATTCTATGAGGAGTGATTTTTGTAATGAAATTCAAAACTATTTTCGGCAGAATCGTTTCTGCCGCATCTGCCGCCGCTATGGTAATCTCCGGATTCTCCATACTTCCAGAAAATAATGACTTTTCTGTTGATACCAATGCCGCCGGCGCTGTTGTAATCGATACAACAAAAGAATATCAGACTATCAGAGGTTTCGGCGGTATCGACCATCCGGAGTGGACAGGGTCGCCTCTGTCAGCTTCACAGAGACAGACCGCTTTCGGCAACGGCGCAGACGAAATGGGACTTACCGTTCTTAGAGTTTTCGTAAACCCTGACAAGAACCAGTGGAATAAGGCACTCGGTACAGCTCAGTTTGTTTCCGACCTTGGCTACACCGTTTTTGCATCTCCGTGGGAACCGCCGTCAAATCTGGCTGAATCAGGCGGAAGCAACGGTAAGCTTCATATTCCGAAATCAAATTATGCCGCATATGCAAAACATCTTAATGATTTCGGTACGTACATGAAAGAAAATAACGTTGATCTCTATTCAATATCCGTTCAGAATGAGCCTGATTATGCCTCGGAATGGACTTACTGGTCAACAGATGAAACTACCGACTTTATCGCAAATTACGGCGACCAGATTACAAGTACCCGTCTTATGTCCCCTGAATCTTTCCAGTATGCTCCCGAAAATGCTTCATGGGTAAAAGACGGCGGTAAGAAATTCTATACAAAAATTATGAATAACGCCAAAGCTATGGCCAACTGCGATGTTTTTGGTACTCATATGTACGGTACAACAAGAGACTGGATGGATTTCCCTGCTCTCGAAAACAGCGGAAAAGAAATCTGGATGACTGAAGTATATGTTCCAAACAGTGATGCCGATTCCGCAAACCGCTGGCCGGAATCACTTCAGGTTTCCGAAAATATCCACAATGCTATGGTTGTCGGAAATATGAGCGTTTATACATGGTGGTACATCAGAAGAAGTTACGGTCTTATGACTGAGAACGGAAAAATCAGCAAACGCGGCTATAATATGGCTCAGTATTCCAAATGGGTACGCCCCGGCTCAAAGCGTATTGATGCTACAGAACAGCCTGCTGATAATGTTCTCGTTTCCGCTTACAAGAATGACAAGCAGATTACAGTTGTCGCTATAAATAAGGGTAATACCGAAATTACTCAGGCTTTCACTATCGGCAGCGGCGAAAAAATCACCGATGTTGACCGCTACAGAACTTCTGCAAGCGAAAATCTCGCAAAAACTGAAAATATGGACAATGACGGCAGCGGTTTCTTCTCTCAGCTCCCTGCAAACAGCGTTTCAACTTTCGTTATCTCACTTGATGGTGAAAGTTCCGGCGGAAATACAAATCCAACAAATCCTCCTGCTGCTACTCCCGATGAAAACGGTTACTACTTCCACGATACTTTTGAAACAGGTAATGACGGCTGGGAGGCTCACGGTACTGCTGAACTCACTATGAGCGGACGTATTCCGTGCAAAGATACAAATGCTCTCCTCGTTCAGGGACGCGAAAAATCATGGAACGGCGTTCAGAAAAAACTTGATTCAAGCTTCAAGGGCGGTCAGGAATATAGTTTCAGCGTATGTGCAACATATGTCGACGGCTCAGAAACTCAGACCATGAAACTCTCACTCCAGTATACCGATGCTGCCGGCGAGACAAAATTCGCAAATATCGCTAACGGCGTTACTGCTAAAAATCAGTATGTTCAGCTCGTAAATAAGAATTTCAAACTCCCTGAGGGCAGTGATTATGTAATATATGTTGAAACTGCTGACGGCAACGATAATTTCTACATCGACGAAGCCATTGCTGCTGTAGGCGGTACAGAAATTAAGGTTCACCATTCTCCTGTTCTCCCTGAACCAACTACAGAAGCCCCAACAAAGGAACCAGTACAGATTCCTGCTGATGACTTTATCGCTGGCGACGTAAATCATGACGGCAGAGTTGATACATTCGACCTCGTTGCTATGAGAAAAGGAATCCTCACAAGCTTTGCTGATTCCACCGCAAAGGCTGCCGCTGATGTTAATAACGACGGCGAAAATAATATCGCTGACCTCCTTCTCCTCAGCGAATACCTCCTCGGTCAGAATTCTCACCTCCAGAAAAGCGAATCCTTACAGGATGTTACAACTCCTTCCGCTAAAATGCGCACTATATCAGAATATACCCCGATTGTTGCAGCTAACATCAGCGAATATGAAACTGATGACTCAAAGACAGAAAAACCCGGCGTGAACTATGGTACACTTGAAAAGAAAAGCTATTACTCAAACTTCTGCGGCAGAGATAAGAAATATAATGTTCTCCTCCCCGCAAATTACGATGAAAGCAAGAAATATCCCGTACTCTATGTTATGCATGGATATTGGGAGGATCAGGACAGAATGATTCTCACCGGAAACGACCACATACCAACTCAGCAAATCATCGGCAACGCTATCGCTGAGGGTGCGGCAAAAGAAATGATTGTCGTTTTCCCGTATATCTACTCCAGTCAGACGCAGGATAACTGCTCTGCTATGGACGATGCAAATAATCAGGCATACGATAATTTCGATACTGTTCTCACCACAGAGCTTATGCCTCTTATTGAAAGCGAATACAGCGTAGCTACCGGAAGAGAAAATACTGCAATTACCGGATTTTCAATGGGTGGACGTGAAGCACTTATGATTGGTCAGAAACACCCCGACCTTTTCGGATATATGGGTGCAATCTGTGCAGCTCCCGGTGCAACAGGTGCGTTTAAGTTTGCCTCTGAAGAAGAAGCACCGTCACTGATTTTCCTCACAGCAGGAAGCAACGACGAGACAGTTTTCAATACTCCCGAAGGCTATCACAACAGCTTTACTACTAATGGCGTTCCTCATATCTGGCACTACGTGAACGGCGGTTACCACGGCGATAACTGCATTCGCACCCACATCTATAACTTTATAAGAGCTATCTTTAAAGCGTAAATGTTCCACATGGAACATCTGATTCCAGACATCTTCTAATCATCCCTCATAATGCGGCGTGCTATTACAGTACAGCCGCATTTCTGTTTTAAAAATAAGAACAGGATTTCACCTGTTGCTGTGAAATCCTGTCTCTATCAAAAGCACAGCTATTGCCATACTCCGATTCTTATTTGCCGGACAGCAAATGTGCAGTTATGCTGTCTCAGTCTATAAAATGAATCCTCAAACTTACCCTTCATTCAAAAACTCATTTTATAGCTCCCCCTTTACTGTCTATATTATATCATGTATTCAGTTGATTTTGTACCGCGTTTTTACGTTAAAACCCTATAAAATCCCGACAATCGCAAAAATCAGCAGAACAGCAAGAAGCCCGAAATTAACCGCACTGAATATTCCCATATATGTACCCGATTCAGCACCCGATTCATTTCTGTAATACTGAAATGATATCAGACTCGCCAAAGATGCTATTATTGTTCCTAATCCGCCTAAATTCACCCCTAAAAGAAGTGCCTTTCCGTTTTCTGTAAATCCAGAAAGCATCACAGCCGCCGGTACATTACTTATTCCCTGTGATAACAACGCTGATACTATAAATTCCCTGCCACTGAGAATTTCAGAAAAGAATCCGCTTATCGCATCTATACGAGCTATATTCCCCACAAATACAAAAAAACATACAAATGTCAAAAGAAGTCCGTAATCCACTTTCAATAATAATTTTTTGTCAAGAATCATTGCCGCTGAAACTGTTATAATAAGACATATCCAATCCGGAATTACACGAAACACCGTAAGCAGACATACTATAAATAATAATGCATATGATATTGCCTGAAATTTCGGTATGCTCTGATTTTTATATGATTCCGCACTGCATATGCTCCGCGGCAGAATCATGCAGAGAATTATCAGCAATATAAGACTTACCACTGCTAACGGAAGCATTGTACTGAAAAAATCTCCCAGTGAAAGCCTGTATTTGTCATAGATATATAAGTTCTGCGGATTTCCGAACGGAGTTACCATACTGCCTAAATTTGCCGCTGCCGTTTCAAGAACTATTGTGAGTATCCTGCTTTTTTTGTCGGATATTTCCCTGTATACCATCAATGTCAGCGGTACAAATGTTATCAGTGCAACGTCATTTGTTACAAACATGGACGTGAAAAAACATATCAGGGTGAATATTATTCCTATTCTCCGCATATTTCCCGCTTTTTTCAAAAGAAATCCTGCCGCATTTTCAAATATTCCAATACTTCTGAATCCTCCTACTGATATCATCAGACAGAATAACTGTATAAGTACTGTTCTGTTGCAGTAGCCGAAATATTCCTCGTCCGGCGGAATGATAAATATTGTTATCAGTGCCGCCAGAAATGATATTATCAGAACCGGCTGAGACTTAAAAAAATTTTTAACCTTCTCCAGATTGTTTCTCCTCTTTTCTTATACTTTCTCTTAGACACATCTCCGAGCCCACGAGACCGTACTAGATCTCGTATGCCGT
>CAMWRC010000091.1 GCA_947176565.1 uncultured Ruminococcus sp. | reverse complement strand
CTGTTATACAGTCGGCAGCGTCCTGTACGGTTCGGAAATCCATTCCGGCGCGCATGGCGCGTTTTCCGACTTTCTGAGCGCGCATCAATGCCGGAAGTGTTTTAGCGACGCTTGTCAGCGTATCGGTATAAGTTTCCTGACCTTTGGTCTGCATTTTTATAGCGTCCCAGTTTTCAAGAACTTTTTCGGTTGAATCTGCTTTTACTTCGCCGAAAACGTGCGGGTGGCGCACAATCAGTTTTTTGCAGATTTCATCGCATACATCGTTGAAACAGAATGAATCCTGTTCTTCCTCGATACGGGTATGAAAAACAACCTGAAGCAGCACATCACCGAGTTCCTCACGGAGCAGGTCGGAATCGCCGTTGTCGATAGCTTCTAAAACCTCACAGGTTTCCTCAAGAAAATCATTCCGTATAGACTCGTGAGTCTGTACGCGGTCCCAAGGACAGCCGCCCTCACCGCGCAGAATTTTTACGATTTTGAGCAGGTCGCTGATAGAATAGTTTTCTTTCTGCTGATAATCTACCATAGAAAAAAGCACTTCCTTTATAATACTATATATTTCCAAAAAATGCAAGCTGTTTTTGAAAATTCGGATTTTTTGCGGAATACGGCAAATTTAAATGCTGATATTTGTGCAGTTTATACTATACTCTGTCTTTATACTCTGTCGACGAAACCGACTTTGTGATAAACCTTGCTGAGGGTACGCTGTGAATATTTCAATGCCTTTTCAGCACCTGCGGTATAGCATTCTTTCAGATAAGCCTTATCCTTGATAAGACGGGCGAACTCTGTACGTACAGGCTCTAAATGGTCTGCAACGGCTTCGCCTACAGCGAGCTTGAAATCACCGTAGCCTTTTCCTGAAAATTCAGATTCAATATCGGCGAAATTTTTTCCGGTAACGCTGGCGTATATAGTCATGAGATTATTTATGCCGTCCTTGCCCTCGCGGTATACGATTTCGGATTCACTGTCGGTAACAGCTCGTCTGCATTTGCGAATGATAGTATCCTTATCATCGAGAATAAGGATAACGGCGTTCGGATTCTCGTCAGACTTGGACATCTTTTTAGTCGGATCCTGGAGCGACATTACTTTTGCTCCTACTTCGGCGATATACGGTTCAGGAACTGTGAAAAATTCGCCGTATCGCTGATTGAAACGCTGTGCGATATTGCGTGCGAGTTCAAGATGCTGTTTCTGGTCAACACCTACGGGAACGAGGTCAGCATTATAGGCTAAAATATCGGCAGCCATAAGGGACGGATATGTGAAAAGTCCGGCGTTTATATCATCAGGGTGACGCTGACTTTTATCCTTGAACTGCGTCATACGGCTGAGTTCTCCGAACTGTGTATTGCAGCAGAGAATCCAGTTAAGCTCAGCGTGAGTTTTTACATGACTTTGGATAAAGAGTATTGATTTTTCGACATCTATTCCGCACGCCATAAGAAGTGCGTATGAGTTAAGAGTATTCTGCCGGAGCTTTGCGGGTTCCTGACGGACTGTGATTGCGTGCATATCGGCTACGCAGTAAATGCAGTTGTATTCGTCCTGAATCGGACCCCAGTTGCGCACCGCACCTATATAGTTTCCGAGAGTGAATGTACCGGTAGGCTGAATACCGCTGAAAATAAGCTTTTTGTCTTTCATCGGGAAAATGCTCCTTGCTGATTATTTGTTTGTTCTGCGTCTTGCGGCTGCATCTTTAAGCTGACAGCTTCTAAGTTCATTCATAACACGCTGATAGAGTATATAGAATGTACGCAGTGCGACTTCGGTTTCGGGGATTACGCCCGGAGCGATAACAGTCTTGTATACTCCGCTTTTTGTGAGGAGGAATACGTTTAGAGCTCTGCCGCGCGGAAGGTCAAATTTAGTAGTTTTTTCGCATTTTGGTATAAGCTGGTTTGAAGCCATGACAAGATTGTGTGCAGCCTGAACGAGATTTCTGTATCTCTGTGAAGCTCCGGTGTATTCGTTTCCGTTGTTAAAGTAGAGGTTTGCTGCGCCGTTTATGAAGCATACCATGGAGCTGAGAACAGCATTAGGCATAGGAATGTCAACAACGATTCCGAAAACATCTTTTTTCTTGAAATTTCCGTTAAAGAATCCGGCAGGGAAGTTGAGAGCCTGATTTCTTGTCATCAGGTATTTCTGTGTAACGGGGTATCTGTCTGTAGTAGCCATAGTAAATTATTCCTTTCAGTTTAATTATTATTTATTGAATTATTTATCAAGAATATCTCTTGTCATTCGGGCGAGTATTTCCATTCCCTTTGCAATCTGCTCATCAGTAGGAGTGGAGTAATTCAGTCTGAATGAGTGGCTTGTTTCATTTTCATCAATGCTGAATGAATTTCCGGGTACGACTGCTATTTTGTATTCCTGAACAGCCCTTGAACAGAATGCATTCATATTGCAGTTTTCCGGAAGTGTACACCATACGAAAAGACCGCCTTCGGGACGGATATATGTGATTTTATCCGAAAATTCATTGTCGATATAGCTGCACATGAGTTCGCTTTTCCGGCGGTATATTTCTCGGAGCTTGTTGAAATGAGCTTCGCGGTCGATTGTAGTCATGAACCGGTGTGATACTACCTGCGCCCAGATATTTGAGTGAACATCTGAAACCTGTTTGCAGACCACGATTTTCTGTATTACTGGAGCAGGTGCGGAAACGAATCCTGTCCGGAAACCGGAAGAAATAAGCTTTGAGAATGTGCTTGAATATATAACGCGTCCTTCAGTATCGAGACTTTTGATTGACGGAATATTTTCACCGGAGAATCTCAGTTCGCCGTAAGGGTCGTCCTCAAGTATTATGAAATCATACCGGCAGGCAAGGTCATATACAGCTTTTCGTTTTTCGTATGACATAGTACGTCCGGTAGGATTCTGGAAATTCGGTATAAGATATAAAATCTTCACATTGGGCTGAGTTTTCAGTGCGTGTTCGAGTTTATCAAGATTTATGCCGTCATCGTCCATATCCAAGCCCACAAGATTGACATTATATGAGCGGAAAGCATTCAGTGAGCCAATAAAGCATGGTGATTCACAAAGGAGTGTATCGCCCTCGTTAAGCAGAACTTTGCATGAGAGTTCATTTGCCTGCTGACCTCCGGAAGTAATAATGAGGTCATCAAATTCTTTATGGAAGCATTTTTTGCTGCTCAGCCATTCTTTAAGAAATTCGCGCAGGGGTGTATAACCTTCGGTTATATTATACTGCAATGCGAGAATCGGGTCATTTTTGAGAAGTTCAGCGGAGATTTCAGCTATGCGCTCAGTCGGGAATGCTTCGGGAGCAGGATTTCCGGCTGCAAAGGAAATGACGCTGGGGTCAGATGTGAATTTAAGTATTTCCCTTATAGCGGAAGCTTTCAGACCGCTTACCTTATTGGAAAATTTATATTCCATTTATAAAATCCTTTCTTGAGATTATTGAGAACCTGTACAGATGAGTTCAGGTTCTGCGGCACTATATGCTAACTTACATTATAACACATAATTTAAAATTCTGCAACATATATTTTATAAAAAGTGCGAAATTTTTTCGGATACAGAAATTATATAATAAATTATTTAATAAAAAGGTTCTGATAGATTGAAAAAACAGAATTTTATAAAAGGTTCGATAATTCTGATGCTTTCGGCAGCAGTGGCAAAAGTTCTGGGAGCATTATTCAAAATTCCGCTTACGAACATATTGGGCGGAGTGGGAATGAGTTATTTCAGCTGTGCATACAGTCTGTTCATGCCTGTATATGCGCTTACTGTTACGGGGCTTTCCTCGGCAGTAGCGTGTATGACAGCAAAAAGCGCAGCACTTGGAATGTACAGCAATATCAGACGTGTACGTCGTACTGCATTACTGATATTTTCTGCTGTAGGACTTTCAGGAAGTATATTGGTTCTGCTGCTTGCCAAGCCGTTCAGTCTGCTTTCCACCGGAAGTACAGAGCCGTCCCTTGCGGTTGCCATGATAGCTCCGTCTGTATTTTTCGGCTGTATAACATCAGTTGAACGCGGATACTATGAGGGATTAAGCAATATGTATCCTACGGCGGTTTCTCAGGCGGTTGAGGGAGTTGTAAAAGTTGCTGCCGGACTTCTGCTTTGTCAGTTTGTGAGTATGAATGGAATCCTGATAATGGCAGAGTTTCCGGAAATCACGGATATACGTGCTGTTTCTGCGGCAGCAGGAATTTTAGGCGTTACGCTTTCGTCCGCGGGAGCAATGATATTTTTCATGTTTCTCTCTCTGTTCCGGAAACGTTTCGTCGGAGGCGAAAGTCATATGATGACATACGGTGAAATAAGCCGTGAGCTTGTAAAAACTGCTTTTCCGACAGGCGTGAGTGCAGTTGTCACCAATCTGACCGCCGTAATTGATATGGCGACGATAATCGGCTGTGTTACAAAATTCGGCTGTGCTGATAAAATACCAGTAGGAATTGCAGAAGATGATATTCCTAAATTTGTATATGGTTCGTTTTCCGGAATAGCTCTGACTGTATTCAATCTTGTGCCGTCTGTGACAAATATGCTCGGAAAAGGTATTCTGCCATGTATAACATCGGCGTGGGCGGCAGGAGATAAGAATGAACTTCAGCGCGGAACAGTTCAGGCTCTTATGTCAGCGGCGGTAATATCAGTTCCGGCGGCGGTCGGAATCGGCGTACTGTCTCCGGAAATACTTAATTTTCTTTTTGCAAGGCAGATTGAGGAAGCTCAGCTGTGTATAACGCCTCTGCGTATGCTGATGCCGGGAATGATATGTCTGTGCATATCGTTTCCACTTTTCGGAATGCTTCAGGGAATAGGAAAAGCTTCTGTTCCGCTGAAAATAATGCTTGCAGGAACAGCTGTAAAGCTTATTGGCAATATTATCATGATTCCTCTGATGGGAGTAAGCGGAGCATCGCTTGCAACATCATTATGTTATGCTGTGATACTTGTAATATCACTTACAGTATATATGAAATCAGCTGATATACAGATTTCTTCATCGCCTTTTGCAGCGGTTCTGTATGCGGGAATATTATGCGGATTTTCGGCACATCTTGCTGCTGATATATCAAAGCGGTACGGAATGGGTAATATTTTTGTGATATTCGCGGCGGCAGTTTCCGGAGGAGCTGTATATCTTCTGTCGCTGTATCTTCTGTCAGTAAAGATAAAAAAGCTCCCCCGCAGCGGAATACGGGGGAACTGTGTATGATTTTCGCGGAATTTTTTATGATATATCCGCGGAAGTTACGTCAACCTTTATTACATTTGTTTTATCATGTATATCGTCCTTTGAGGGGAAGAAGCAGACTGTAAGGCTTTCGGTATTTTCTGGAATGACAAATCCGCCGATTATTCCGGAAACTTCGCCGTTTGCCGGAATTTCAAAAGGATTCGGAAGATAATTTTCGATATTATTTACAGCATAAAGCTGTGTACGGACATCAAAATGATATTCATTTCCGTCAGATGTGAGTACATAGAAGTTATTGAGGGCATTGAGATTATAAGTTATATCTGTGAGATTTCTGATTGTCACATCAAAATAATAATATGTTCCGCCGCCCTCCTGCGGCTGCTCTCCCGAATTAATAACTCTGTTGAGTACAAATGCTGTATCATTCACAGAAGCTTCTTCTCCGACAGATACTATTGTTTCCGTATCAGCAGTTCCCTCATTGTTTATTAAGGGTGTATGTGAGATGCTGGTTTCAGTTTTATTTACTTTTCCTGAACAGCCGACAACTGACAAAGAAAGCACAGCAGCCAGAATCACAGGGATAATCTTACATTTTTTCATTATTAGAACCTCCGGTTTCAATTTACGGCTTTTAAATCACAATTATTATATCACAGTTCAGACTGTATTGT
>CAMWRC010000090.1 GCA_947176565.1 uncultured Ruminococcus sp. | reverse complement strand
TTACAGCTATGATTCGTCATATGAGCCTGTATATCAGGAATCTTACGTACCTGAACCAGAACCGGAAGTTGTTGTCGCACCATCACCTGATTATACAGAAGTGTCTGTGTCGGAAGTTCAGGAAACATATTATGGTCCGACTGTTCCGACTGTTCCGAGTGGAAATTCATATATCACAGATGCAGAATATGTTATTCTCTGCAACGCTGTTGCTCATGAGGCAGGCAGCAACTGGATTAGTACCTATGATAAGGCAAAGGTTGTCGAGGTCATAATGAACCGCGTATACAGTCCTCTTTATCCTAATTCTATTATTGATGTTCTTGTTCAGTACAATCAGTTTACTGGTTCTGAAAGCTATGTTTATCTCGGAACTTATTCGTCATATGTTTCCGATGATGTAAAGGCAGCTGTTGACCTTTACTTCTCTGACCCGTCATCGTTCAGCCACGGATATTTCGGATTCTATGGGGACGGTGTACATAACTATTTCTATTAATAAAATTTTGTGTTAGTATTTATGTTTGTTAGAAATTATATTTGTTGAAATTTATAAAAGCTTCCGGTTTTTTCCGGAAGCCTTTTATTTTTACATTTTTCTTTTCACGCGATTGTCATTTTTGTCACAAATTTTCTATTGATTTTTATATCATTGTATGTTATAATTTTATCATACGAAAGGAGTTACTGTATGAAAAATAATTTTGCAAAACAGATAGTCATTTTTACTGTAATAAGCCTTGTATGCGTGCTTCTTCTAAATGCTTTCGTCATGCCTCAGATTATGAAGCCTAAAGTCAAGGATACTAATTACAGCTTTTTTCTCGACAAAATTGACGAGGGAACTGTCACACAGGTAAAAATCGAAGATACTGAAATCAGATTTGAAGTCAAAGGAGAGGACGGAACTCAAATCTATTCAACCGGACGAATGGACGACCCCGAACTCGTTTCCCGTCTCCACGAAAAAGGAGATATTATTTTTACAGAGGATTTTCAGGAATCAAATATTTTCCTTGAATTTCTCGTCGGCTGGGTTCTGCCGATTGTATTTTTCATCGTGCTGTGGAATGTTCTTATGCGCGGTATGAGCAAACGTATGGGCGGAAATGCAATGTCATTCGGAAAGAGCAATGCCAAAATATATGTCAAGGCTCAGACAGGAAAGACTTTTGCAGATGTTGCCGGTCAGGACGAAGCAAAGGAAGCTTTGGTGGAAATCGTTGATTTTCTTCACAATCCTGAAAAATACGCGGAAATCGGCGCGAATCTCCCGAAAGGCGCACTCCTCGTAGGTCCTCCCGGAACCGGAAAGACACTTCTTGCACAAGCTGTTGCAGGTGAGGCAGAAGTGCCGTTTTTCTCAATATCCGGCTCGGAATTTGTGGAGATGTTCGTCGGCATGGGAGCTGCGAAAGTCCGCGATTTGTTCAGGCAGGCGGTGGAGAAAGCTCCATGTATCGTGTTTATTGATGAAATAGATACCATAGGCAAAAAGCGCGACGGAAATTTCTCCGGCAATGATGAGCGCGAACAGACACTCAATCAACTGCTTACCGAAATGGACGGATTTGACGGTAAGCGCGGAGTTGTTATTCTTGCGGCTACAAATCGTCCGGAATCACTTGACCCTGCGCTTCTTCGTCCCGGACGATTCGACAGGCGCATACCTGCTGAACTCCCTGATTTGGCAGGACGTGAGGCAATTCTCAAGGTTCATGCAAAGAAAGTAAAAACAGAGGAAAATATCGATTACAATGCCGTTGCCCGTGCGACTGCCGGTGCGTCCGGTGCTGAACTTGCAAATATTATAAATGAGGCGGCTCTCCGTGCTGTGAGAGACGGCAGAAAGCTTGTTTCACAGACAGATATTGAGGAAAGCGTGGAAGTCGTAATCGCAGGATATGAACGCAAAAATGCTGTTATATCACAGAAAGAAAAGGAAATCGTTGCATATCACGAAATAGGTCACGCTCTTGTTGCCGCAATGCAGAAAGATTCCGCACCTGTACATAAGATAACAATTATTCCGCGTACAAGCGGTGCGCTCGGATATACAATGCAGGTCGATGAGGGCGAAAAGTTCCTTATGACAAAAGAGGAAGCCCTCGCACGTATTGCAACTCTTACCGGCGGACGGGCAGCAGAAGAAGTCATATTCAACAGCTGTACAACAGGTGCATCAAACGATATTGAACAGGCTACAAAGCTTGCACGTGCTATGGTGACTCGATATGGCATGAGCAGCGGATTCGATATGGTTGCCCTCGAAACAGTCGCGAATCAGTATCTTGGCGGAGATGCGTCGCTTTCATGTTCTCCGGAGACAGCTGCCCGTGTTGATTATGAAGTCAATGCACTTGTCAGAAGCTGTCACGAAAAGGCATTAAGAATACTCAGAGAGAATATTGAAAAGCTCCATGAACTCGCTGATTTCCTGCTTGAAAGAGAAACTATCACAGGCGAGGAATTTATGGCAATACTCAACAAAGAAAAGGCGGCAGTTCTGTAAAATTTGTCATAAACCGGAAATTTGCGGGAATCACTTGACTATTTCCCGAAAATATGTAATAATATCTGTGATAATAATTTCTGAAAGGACTGCAAAAAATGAGTGAATTAACAGAATCAATGACAAGCTGGCTGGCATCACACGGAATACCTGAATGGCTTATTCCTTTCCTTGTGTCAATCCTGCCGATAATCGAACTCAGGGGCGGTATAATAGCGGCGAGACTTCTTGATATAGAGCTTTTCAAGGCAATATGGGTGTGTATGCTCGGCAATATACTCCCGATACCATTCATACTGCTTTTTATTGATAAGGTATTTGATTTCCTGAAAAAACACAAAATCCCGCTGCTCACGAAAATGATTATTTATCTTGAGGACAAGGCAATGAACAAAAGTTCCACTATGGAAAAAGGAGAATTTATATTCCTGCTGTTTTTCGTTGGAATACCGCTTCCGGGAACAGGTGCTTGGACAGGTTCTCTTATTGCTGCACTGCGTAAGATTCCGCTGAAAAAAGCAGTTCCGGCAATATTTTTAGGTCTCTGTCTTGCATCAGCTATAATGTGTACGCTCTGCTACGGATTTACTTCCGTGTTTGAAAAAATGTTTGGTTAATAAACAGAATCTGCTGTACGGATTGCGCGTACAGCAGATTTTTTTATATAAATGTCTGTTTCCGGAGGATAGATGTTATTATTCTGCCTAAAATTGCAAGATAATGCATATCAGATACAGACCATTTCTTGAATCTGCCTATGTAGCAGAATGATATAACACCCTTTATCACGCTGTCGTCAGTCATGAGATACTGTACAGCTCCGCCGATATTCTCCTCTGTAAGCTGTCTGAATGCCCTGTCATCGCGTCCCTCCAGCTCGTTTACGTTATCAATAGCAAATATACCGTCTCCGGAAAAACGTTCCGTATAGGCATTTTCGAGCAGATATGCTGCGTTTCTTGATAAAGCATTTCCGCAGCTTAGTATCAGACTCATTTCCTTTCCGGCGAACACACATATATCATCAATCCGGAATTGTGCGCGTATCTGTTCCAGAAGAACTGAAATATCCGGAATTTTGCCGAATACAAGACTTTCTGAAAGATTCGCCACAAATGTCAGTTTGTCATCTGAATTTTTTCTTCCGTTGAGATATGCTATTTTATTTTCGATGTCACGCTCAACACTTCCGTGTTTGTTTATATCGTATATGACATAGCGGTTTTTGCCTTTCTGCTGTGCTATGTACAGAGCCTTGTCCGCCTGCATGAAAAGTTCATCATAATCTCTGCTGTCCACGGGATAGGTAGAAATTCCCATTGAACAGGTCAGCCGGAAATTTTCAAATCTGCTGCTGAATGCAAGTTCAGTATTCATGCGTATAGCCCTGAGGATTCCACGTAAATCTTCTTCGTCCCTTGTATTTTCAATTACTATCAGGAATCCACCGCCGCTTATTCTGCCGGCAATTCCGCGCGTACCGAGTTCCCGCTTGACGATTCCTGCAATCGTATATATAACTTCATCACCGAAAAGATGACCGTAGCTTGTGTTTATATCCGTGAAGTTATCAATATCAAGAATAATAAGATTGATATTATAATCAGGTTCAGCGGAAAGCATATCGACAGCGAATGATGTTACCGCCCTTTTATTGAGAAGTCCGGAAAGCGAATCCTTGTTTGCTTCAAGAGCAAGGTTTACATCTTTTGACCTCTGACGCGAACTGATAACAGATATAATTCCGCTTACCCTGCGGTGTTTCGGGTCATCATAGCGTGTTATCCCGCGGAAAAGGCACATTTCACGAGTTTTCCCTTTTGTAAGCACAGATGATTCAAGCTCATAGTCAAAGCGATATACGCCGTTTTTTATATCGCGGCAGAGTGTATTGAATATCTCGATATAACGTGACAGCACCCAGCCGGAATCTATGGATTTCCTGTGCCAGCTTTCAAGTTCCTCGTGAAAAAGAACCGTTTCGCGGCAGCAGTCGAACATATATATTCGTATTTTTCTTGTTTCAAAACTGTATTCAAACGCAAGGTCTGACGACAGACTCATTATATAGCGGTATTCCGAAAGGTTTCGTTCATTTTCCGCTGCGATGCTGTTCAGCGAAAAAATATCGCTGAAATCTATGACATATGTCTGTGAATCACGATTAAAAATCCTTACTGAAGCGAGAACCCAGCGGAGAAGTCCGTTTATTCCTCTCATTCGTATGACTGTACGTGTAGTCAGATTTTCGACGGTATTTTCCAGACATTCCACAAGACGGGGAAAATCATCGTTATCAATTGTACGGCGGATTGAATATACGACATCATTTCCGAAATAGCTGAAAAAACGTTCATTTCCGCTTTGTGTGTGGAAACTTTTGTCAACTATGACTCTGCCGATATTATATATATCACTGCTGAAACCATTGTTTTTCATATCTGCGACTCCTAAGATTTTTTCCCTCCGGTTTTGGAGGGGATTTTTCATATTTTATCATAATTTTTTTAATCTGTCAAGATAATAGATTTTGATGTTCCTATTTGTAAACTTTCTGTGAATTTTTGACATAATCAACATTTATGCGTTGAAAAAACCACCGATTGCGCCTATTTATAGGAGGTGATATTATGATTGAAATATATTGCATTTTGAGGAAAAACGAGTCGGCAGCAAAACGTATAATTCGAAAATTCAGGAATTAAGGGATAACAGTACAGAAAGGATTGATAAAAATGCGTTCTGTAAAAGAATCGAGTTTGTTTCATACTTGAGGAACATCAATGAAAAAAGAATCGTTGTACTTGTAGGTGACAGAAAGTAGCATTTACGGGGAGGAAGTAAAATGAATTTACATGAAATTTATCTTGCATCTCAAATCGCTTCAAAAGGAGATGCTTCTGTTGATTTGTCAGATTATTATTCAAAATTCGAGACAAATCAGCAAATCACAGAGAGAGTCGCTGAAATAGTCGCAAACTCTTCCAAAGATTTTGATACGCTGAAAGAAATATCCGACTGGATAGAAAATCATGAAAATTCAGCGGCGGCTATGAATAGTGCCATAATGGCTAATTCAACAGCAATTGCACAAAAGGCAAACCAATCAACTACTTACACGAAAACAGAAACAGACAATTTGCTTAAAAATAAAATTGATAAAGTCACAGGAAAGGGACTTTCAACAAATGATTTCACGACAGAGTTGAAAACCAAACTGGACGGACTTAAAAATTATGATGATACAGACATAAAAGAGCAAATTAACAATATCAAAAAACAGATATTTTGCGTTGGCAATGATATTAAGAACGAAGAAGATTTGAATGATTATCTTGTAAGCGGCGTATATAATGCTAAAAGTTCGGCTATAGCTTCATCGTTAAGTAATTGCCCATTTACTTCCGCCGGATTCAGGTTAGAGGTGATGAATATGTATGAAGGAACATCAGACGGCAGAT
>CAMWRC010000089.1 GCA_947176565.1 uncultured Ruminococcus sp. | reverse complement strand
TATCGGTATAAAGCGTGTGCGTGTGGTTGACCCCTATCATCTTGCGGAAACAGAAGCAGTCATAAAAGAAGAACTGGCAGCAGATGAAGCATCAGTGATTATTTCACGCCGTCCATGCGCTCTGCTCAAATATGTGAAACACAATCCGCCGTTTGCAGTTGATTCTGATAAGTGTGTAGGCTGTAAGGCTTGCATGAAACTCGGCTGTCCCGCAATATCAATCAGAGATAAAAAGGCTGTAATCGACCATACTCAGTGTGTCGGCTGCGGTATCTGCAAGGAACAGTGTAAATTTGGTGCTATTGGATAATATAAGGAGATTTTTATGAATGAACTTTATGCAGAATTTGAAAACTGGCTGAATAATCAGCTTGAAAATAATGATATGCCGGAAAATACGCTTGCTTTCTGTTTTAATCTTTATGAAGAAAGCGTTGAGGACAGCGTTTACAGTGTACAGATTGTTGCCTGCGATAAATTTGATAAAGATGATTCCGACTGGGCGTGTGAGGAAGTCTGGAGCAGTGAAGAAGATATTTTCGGTGTCGAACTCTCCGACGAACAGGAAAAGGACTGGTCTGCCGCTCAGAAGCTGATTACAGAGTGGATTGAAGATTATCTCGTAAACGGACAGTACAGAAATGTATTCTCCGGAAAGCCTGTAGGAATCGGATTTGTTGACGGAGAACTTGAACTTATTCAGTCATAGACGGAAAGGATTTTAAAAAAATGGAGAATTATGGGGAATCAAAAGTTATCACAGTATTAAAGGGGATTGCCGGAGCACTTGTCGGAGCGATTCCGGGTATGCTTGTATGGATTATTTTAGGAAAAATCGGAATTGTTTTTTCACTGGTAGGTATGCTTATAGGTTTCGGAATACTAATGGGGTTTTCAATATTAACGAAAAATGAAGACCTTCCAATATGGGTGATGCTCGTGATTTTTTTGGGAGTATTTGCAGTTGTTATGATTCTTTCAGAACAGATTGTCTGGACGTGGGAGATAACTGATATTCTGAAAGAGAATCTCTCTGAATTTTCCGGCTCGGAATATAAAGAAATTCTTAAAGAGACAATCGGCATAGAGAAAATTTCATTCGGCGAATGCTTCTCAAATTTCTTTACGATTCTTGAAAAGCTTGACATTAAGGGAAAATACATATGGGAACTCGCAAAAAGCAGTTTATTTGGTATTCTGGGAGGATTAGCCGTTTTTGCAAAAATAGGTAAATAGAATGAGGAAACCATATCATAAAATCATTTTGGCTTATGTCAGGACAGTATTCGGCTGTATCGGCTACTTTATTGCATATGGAACGAAAAAAGGTCATAAACTACGAATTGGAGATTGTGTCAATTTTAATGAAGTATCTGAGATTCGGGAAAAATATGATGATAAAAGAGTTATGAACACAGTTGCAGAGTCATTAAAAGCTGACTATTAGGAAAAGGATAGAATTGATAAACTCATTACAGAGAAGAAAAGAAAAAATTATAAGTATAAAGATGATTCTTCAAAAATGGATTCTTTATGAAACAGACAGGAGATTTTTAATTATGGAAACTAAATCAATAATGATAGTAGGTGTAGGCGGACAGGGTTCACTGCTTGCATCAAGACTTCTGGGAAATGTGCTTCTTGCACAGGGTTATGATGTAAAAGTCAGCGAAGTGCATGGAATGAGTCAGCGTGGCGGTTCAGTCGTTACATATGTAAAATACGGCGATAAAGTATATTCGCCTGTAGTCGAAAAGGGTGAAGCTGATGCGGTAATCTCGTTTGAACTCCTCGAAGCTGCACGCTGTCTGCCTTATCTGAAAAAGGGCGGAAAGCTTATTACATCGACTCAGCAGATTGACCCCATGCCCGTAATCACCGGAGCAGCAGAATATCCTGAAAATCTCGTTGAGAAGCTGAAATCAGCAGGCGTGGATATTACAGCTGTGGACGCTCTTTCACTTGCGGAGCAGGCTGGAACTTCAAAGGCTTCAAATGTTGTTCTTATGGGGGGTCTTGCATCAAAAATGAATTTTTCAGACGAACTTTGGCAGAATGCGCTTGAACAATGCGTTCCGGCGAAATTTCTTGAACTGAATAAAAAAGCTTTTGAACTTGGAAAAAATGCATGATTACGCCGTTTGAAAACGAATGGGTAAGGGAACATATTGAGGGAGTTGCCAAAGATTCTAAGGATTCTGCTAAGCTGAATAATTTTATTTTTGGGTATGAATGGTTTGAGGAGGAAATAATTGCCCTTAATATGGGCTATGAAGCATGGACGGCGGCTTTACTTTATGATACGGTATTTAATGATATTGACTATTCGTTATATTGTACAGGCTATGAGGAATTATATAGCAGGGCAGTTGAAAATCTGAAAAAAGATTTATCAAGAAAAAAGCTTTTAAGTTTCAAGCCATTGTATAATATTCCGGAGATTTTACAGAATGCTGTCGATACCATTGACTCTGTACTCGGAATTGTAAATGAATCAGAACTTGCTGAAGAAATGCAGAAAAAAGGTATTTTTGAGAAATGGCGCAGTGAAATAATCGACTTACAGAACAGGCTGACTATACACGTATAAGCAGAAGTATTTTTTAACTTGGTAAAAACATATGATTAAAAGAATAATAACGACTGTAATTATGGGGTTGATTGCGGTAATATCTGTATTTTCAGGTGTGACCATGCAGAAAAGTCATTCTGAAAAATATGTGCATACCAAAGCGACGCTGATTTATGAGAAAAAAAAGACAAAACTTCCGTCAAAATTTACATATTTATACAGTGCAGACGGCAGAAAATATACTGCAACTAAAGAGGGCGGTATCAGTTTCAGCGAACGCAATATATCCTATAAGAAAGCATCGCCGTCCAATTACCATTTTGGCTGTATCGCACCTGTAACAAAGCTGCTGCTGTTTATCGGAATACTTTTTGCTATGATTACTCTTTACGCTTTATTCGGCGTAATATTGAGTTTATCATTTGCTGAAAAGATATTGCCATGTATATTTTTGTATTATATTGCGGGAATAGCAGTTCTTACTGAATCAGGTCTTGCAACAATATTGACAGCATTTTTTACAGTTGCGATAATTGCAGTATGCCTGACAGTTAAGAAAGAAAATGAAGATGATTATTATTAAAATGTTTATATAAAAGGAGATGATACCAATGGAAAGATATTGGAATCAGGAAATCGAAACCATGTCCCGCGAGGATATGAAAAAGCTTCAGGACGAACGTCTTGTAGCTCAGGTAAAGCACGTTTACGAGAACGTTGAGTATTACCGCAATCTTATGGACGAAAAGGGCGTGAAACCGGAGGACATCAAATCAACTGATGATTTGCATAAGCTTCCGTTTCTCACAAAGGCAGATTTGCGTGACGCTTATCCTTACGGACTTCTTGCCAAACCGCTCAGCGAATGCGTAAGAATCCAGTCAACAAGCGGTACTACAGGGAAACGCGTCGTTGCGTTTTATACTCAGCATGATATTGATTTGTGGGATAACTGCTGTGCAAGAGCTATCGTTGCAGCAGGTGGCACAAATGAGGACGTATGTCAGGTCTGCTATGGATATGGACTCTTTACAGGCGGTCCGGGACTTAACGGCGGTTCTCATAAAGTCGGCTGTCTCACGCTTCCTATGTCAAGCGGAAATACAGAACGTCAGATAACTTTCATGCGCGACCTTGGGTCTACAATTCTTTGCTGTACGCCTTCATATGCAGCATATATCGGAGAAACTCTCCACGATATGGGCTATACTACCGATGATATAAAACTCAAAGCCGGAATTTTCGGTGCTGAGCCGTGGACGGAGGAAATGCGCCGTTCTATCGAGAAATCTCTCGGAATCAAAGCATATGACATCTACGGTCTTACTGAAACAAGCGGTCCGGGTGTATCTTTTGAGTGTTCCGAACAGACAGGTATGCATATCAATGAGGACCATTTTATTCCAGAAATAATCAACCCCGAAACAGGTGAAGTGCTTCCGGACGGAGAAACCGGCGAACTTGTATTCACAAGCATAACTAAGGAAGCATTCCCGCTCCTGAGATACAGAACACGCGACCTCTGTGTACTCAGCAGGAAAAAGTGTTCATGCGGACGTACTCTTATAAAAATGAGCAAGCCTATGGGCAGAAGCGATGATATGCTTATCATACGCGGAGTTAATGTATTCCCGTCACAGATTGAAACTGTTCTCATTGAACAGGGATACAGTCCAAATTATCTCATCGAGGTTGACAGAGTAAATAATACTGATACTCTCGACATCAGCGTTGAAATGAACCCCGAACAGCTTTCCAGCAGCAAAGACGATATTCAGAATTTTGAAAAATCACTTGCATCTGCAATCAAAACTATGCTCGGAATAAATCCGAAAGTACATCTTGTGAATCCTAAGGCTATCACAAGAAGTGAGGGTAAGGCTGTCCGTGTAATCGATAAAAGAAAACTGCATGACTGATATTATTATAAATTCTGAATTACGGATTCTGAATGCATAAAAAATCAGTCCGGAATTTGTGTATATGTACCGAAGCAGATAAAAATTCATTCAAAACACTTGACAAATATCTGAAAAAATTGTATAATGTAAATGCTGAGTAATAACCTGTTCAGTATGCCGGAGTTTACATATGCTTAACAGGTGACACGTTTCAGATAATTGATGTTTCCGGATTTTTATCTGCTGTCAGTTATTAATTTTTTTACAGGAGTGATAATAATGGGTATTCTTGATAAAATCGGTGATGTCAGCAAGGGCGTTTCCGATAAGACTAAGAGTATGTCTGAGGCAAGTAACCTCAAAAGAAAGATTTTGTACGAAGAAGAACGTATCGTTGAGATATTCACCGACATCGGTAAGAAATATTATAAAAATCCCAACGAAGACCCTGCTAATCTTAAGCTTCTCTGCGATGACATCGACACACGCCGCAGACGTATCAAGAAGATGAGATTCGAGCTTAACGGTATCAGAGGCTATAAAGTATGCCCGAAGTGCGATGCAGAAGTAAATGAACGCTTTCAGTTCTGCGGTCGCTGCGGCGCAAGACTTCCCGAAGTCGAGGACGATGATTTCATGTCCCTCGAAGCTAATGACTACTACACAGAAAGCAGTAATCAGTTCTTTAATGCCGATTCCAACAAAAACCTTTAAGAGCATATCCGGTATGTTCCGGATTATGAAATAACGGATATGTTACGGACAAATGGCTGTCTCGGATTCGGGGCAGCCGTTTTTATGATTTTATTGTTGTACATTATGATATTGATTTCTGATTGTTTGATATATAAATTCAATCAAATCTCCGGCGGATAATCCGGCAGAGATAAAATGCAGGTATACATAAAACCGCCCATAACGTCGTGAAAAGCGGGCATATCTGACCCATAAAATTAAACCGGAGACCGGAATAATCCCACACGCTCCAGCCCATAATAATATTGTCAAATACTCCCACGGCAAATTCAATTGCAGTTATCATCAGTGCGCCTGTAATACAGCTCTTGATGAGCGTCATCGTCCGGCTGCTGTTCATAATGTAAAGCAGAGTAAGGACAATTCCGCCGGTCAGACACATTGTCCAGTGAGTATATCCGCGTCCGGCAATTTCTACAAAGGCATATACAAAATATCCCATAAGAAAAGTAAAGATATACTGTGCATATTTCATGAATATCACCTCTTTTTATTTAGTATGTACGGTGTTTTTCAAAAATATACATAAAATATACATTAAAGGAGTCAAATATTAATGCGTAAAAGCTGTATAATTTTCCACATATCAAGTCTGCCGTCGGAATACGGTATCGGCAAAATGGGCAGGCACGCTTTTGAATTTGTGGACTTTCTGAAAAAATCAGGAGTAAAATGCTGGCAGATACTGCCTCTTTCACCTACGAGCTACGGAGATTCGCCGTATCAGTCTTTTTCCGTAAATGCAGGAAATCCCTATTTTATTGATTTTGAAATACTTGAAGATGACGGACTTCTTGAAAAATCTGAGTATGCTGATATAATATGGGAATCTGAACCCGATAAAGTAGATTATAGTATAATATATAATAACTGC
>CAMWRC010000088.1 GCA_947176565.1 uncultured Ruminococcus sp. | reverse complement strand
AGGTACGATGGATTATATCCGTGAATCTCCTTCTCCGGCTTCGGAAATGATTCCCGAACCCGAACCAGTTCCGGTCAGAGAAACTGTTCCTGAACCCCCTGTTCCGACCGCAGAAATTACTCCCGAACCTGAACCAGTTCCGGTCAGAGAAACTGCTCCTGAACCTGAACAAGCTGATGAATATACTCCCGAATCAGAAGATACCAGCAGACTTTCCTTTGAACAGATTGCCAATGAACTTTTTGAATCCGCAGGAAGTTCCGCACCTGAATCTGAACCAGAACAAGCTTCAGATAATTCTTTACAGCCAAAAGACGGAACGGACTTTTTCAGCGGATTTGATGACGATTTCAGCGGAAGTACTGATACGGACGCATTTGACGGTGTTGAATTTCTTACCAATTCCGCCCCCGACCCTGAACATATCAGAAGTATTGAAAATATTCAGGAAAAACCCGCGGAAAATAATGAAGAACCGGAATATTCAAGCCGTGTTGATATTGATGAATCCAATCCCTTTTATGAGGACAGACCGTCTGACAGCAACGATAAAATAGCTTACTTTGCGGAAATGCCAGATGACAGCAAACCTGATAAACCAAAGGCAACAGTAAATATCCGACCTCACACAAACGCTCCGGGACCAGAAACGCTTTCTAAAGAAGAACTCCTGAAACAGGCTAAACAACGTAAAAAAATTGCCAAAGCCAATTTCAGTTTCAGGAAAAAATAGTTTTGTTATGTTATACTCGATGTTATTATTTCAGAAGCGTTAGCTTTGAGTATAAATTCTATTGACAAATCATGAAAAAGAGTATATACTATTATATGATGGTTCGACGTTCGGAGCGCGAACTGGAAAGGAATGGAATTTATGGCAATATATCTTTACAGTATTGATGAAGCAGTTGACAGAAAATTAATCGTTACCAAATCAATAAGCGGTCAGGCTAAAGCCGGAACTCTTGTACATATCATGGATTGTATTCCAAAAGGTAACGGAGGCTTCACTGTCTGCTATAGAATTACAGAAACCGGTCAGGACTTTACAATGGATTTCGATACACTTAAACAGTTCTGCAAATGGGCAATAATCGACGATTTTATTGCTCGTCATTACGAAAACCTACAGGAAAAAGACATCATGCACTATATTAAAATAACCAGCAGAGGATTTATAGACTTCTATCTTCCTATCCTCATAGCTGCAATTGTCATTATATGGCTGATAATGATTCTGGCGGTAAAAGGCGTTGCCGGTATTATCCTTGCGGTTGTTCTTTCAATTGCGGCAGCAACAGGAACATTTTTCTACTATAAGTATCAGAAAAAACAGATTGTTCTTTACATATACAGCAAAGTCGGTCAGAACAGCTGGGGCGTAATCATAAAATAGCAATCCTGACTGCTGATAATAACAGCCCTTTGGATTTTGTTCCGAAGGGCTGTAAATATATTTATTATATGCCTTGTTTTTCTCAGACCGACGATGCGTTGAGAACAGTGATACCTATAAGAATCAGAACAAGAACTATTGTCACCGGTGCTGTGAAATAAACCGCAAATTTTTTCAGTTCTGACGCTTCACTGCATTTCGGCTCAATACGGAAGCTTTCACGGTGCAGGATTATTTCCAGAATCAGCATTACAAATCCGGTTGCCGAAGATAGCAGAATTATCATTCCGCACGCCATAAGCGGCATTACATCTGCGAAATGCTCCATGATATATGCTGAATCGCCGCTCTGCATTTTTTCCATATCAATATTTCCGATAAACAAAGACTGCACAGCACCTATAGTATTCATTGACATATGAAGTATTATCGACGGAATAAGCGACTGCGTCTTTACCAGAAGAAATCCGGAACAGATTCCCATAACTGCCGCGTATATCTCCTGCTCGTAATTCATATGCCACAGCCCGAACATCACCGCACTTGTGAATATCGCTGACCATGTTCCATAACGTCCGGTATTCCGGAGAAAAGTGCCGCGCATGAGTATTTCCTCAAAAACAGGCGCAAGTATCACCATTGCGAAAATATTTGTAAACCGTGAAACTGCATTGTTCTCCGCCGACATATCAATCGGGTGAAGTTCAGTTCCGAGAAGCATCTGAAGTATGCTGAAAAATATATTTGATGCAATACTCGAAGCATATATCAGAAACAGGCATATGAATATCCAGCGGACAATCCACCATGCGGATTGTTTTGGTCTGCACAGGCATTCTTTCAGTTTAGGAGCTTCTTTTCCGGATTTTGTAAGTCTGAACAACAATATCGGAACAGGTACGCATACAAGATACTGATATGAAAAAAGCACCAGCCTCTGTACATCTTCGTTCACTTTCAGAAAATAAAAAATTAATGACAGAATAATCTGACCTGCTAATACAAGTATCAGAAAAAGCAGCAACATGGCTGAATTGTAATTTGACGCTTTTCTTAAAGCTTTGTTTGAATATTTTTCCATCATAATCCCTCCCTGTTACATTATAAACTAACTTAACAGAAATGTCAATATACTTCTTTAAGATATTTCTGAAAGAAAGGTGGTATATTTCTATTACTACGTTTTATCTTGTGGATTTTGAAAACATGAAAAATACCGGTCTTATCGGCTGTGAAAAATTGAAAAAAAAAGACCATATAATCCTGTTCTATACTGATAATGCTAAAAATATTGACATAGATATAATTCAGTATCACGGCGAAGCAAAACTTATTATGTACAAAGTTTCAGCCGGAAAACAATCGCTTGATATGCATCTCGGCTCTTATCTCGGATACCTTATCGGCAGAAATAAAAACCGCGAATGTAAATATGTCATAATCAGCAAGGATACCGATTATGACAATATCATGAACTTCTGGACTGAGAAAACAGGTTCAAAGATTCTCCGGCGTCCCTACATCTCAAAAAAAGAATCAAAAAAAGCTGAAATCGGAACAGCTGTGATAAAACCAACACTCCGTCCCGAAGTAAAAATAAATTTCCGGCGTGAGATTACAGCGGTACTGATTCATAATCCGAAAATGAAGCCTGTAGCACAGAATGTCGCGGATATTGCAGTAAAAAATCTCGGCAACTGTGATTTTATCACGTCCGAGATTATAAATCTGGAAAAACAGAAAAAAATCCCGAATATTCTCCTTACTGTAAAACCAATAATCGGAAAGTATGAACAGATATTCTTTGAACAGATAACAGAAAAAACCGGAAATATAGTCAGACAGAAACTTACAGAAGAGGGTATCGCCTCGGAAATAATCAATTACATAATAAAGCATATTGTCGAAAATGTCAGAAAGCCGGACTATAAAAAAAATCTTTATAATAATATAATAAATAAATACGGTCTGGATTCCGGAAAGGAATATTACGCTTTAATCAAAAAATTACTTCCGTGAAAGGAGCATTCTTTTGGAGTCTGCTATATTAATACTGGCGGTACTTAATTTTTTTATGCTTATATTTGCTATCCTGATTATACTTAAAATGGCAGGAAACAATAAGGACATAAGCAAAAAAGATATTTCGGAACTGAAAAAACTTTTTGAAATACTAAGATATACAAACGAGAATCAGAATAAACAGCTTATGGACCAATCTGTACGAATGAGCGATTCCATAGTATCGCAGATATCACTTCTTGGCAGCGAACTCCGGCAGTCTCAGGAAATCCAGCAGCAGCATTCAATTGAAGTTCTCGAAAAAATTGAGCTTGAAATGAAAACGCTTAACCACGAAAACCGTGAGAATTTAGAAAAAATACGTATTTCAAATTTCAGAAGCATGGAGAAACTCCGCGCTGAAAATCAGCAGAGCCTTGATAAAATCAACGATGCAGTCAACGAAAAACTTCAGAAAACTCTTGATGATAAAATATCACGTTCATTTGAAACAGTAAGCAGACGACTTACAGAAGTCTATGAAAGTCTCGGAGAAATGAAAAACGTTGCATCAGGTGTATCTGATTTGAAAAATGTTCTCTCAAATGTCAAGACGCGCGGCATAATGGGAGAAATCCAACTTGGAGCGATTCTTGATGAAATTCTTGCTCCGGAACAGTACGGCACACAGATTTCAGTAGTTCCCCATTCGCCGGAAAAAGTTGATTTTGCAGTAAAACTCCCCGGCGATGACCGCGGAGACTGCATATATCTGCCTATAGATTCAAAATTTCCGGGCGATACATATTCAAAGCTTCTCAGCGCGTATGAATCAGGAAATCCGGCGAAACTCAGCAGACGGCGTTCAGCTCTTGAAACTGAAATAAAGCGATGTGCTAAAAGTATATCTGATAAGTATATCAAGCCGCCGTATACTACGGATTTTGCCATTATGTTCCTGCCGTTTGAGGGTCTGTATGCCGAAGTCGTCAATATGGGACTTGTGGAAATATTACAGCGCGATTACCGGATAAATATAGCCGGTCCGTCAACTATGGCGGCAATGCTGAACAGCTTGCAGATGGGATTCCGCACGCTTGCAGTTCACAAGAAAAGCAGCGAAGTATGGCAGATTCTTGAAGCCGCTAAGAAAGAATTTGGAAAGTTTCAGGAGGTTCTCGAAAGCACGAGGAATCGTCTGCGTCAGGCTGATGAGGAACTCGAACGCCTTATCGGAACGCGTACAAGAGCTATAAATCGTCGTCTCAGAAATATTACTGAAAATGACAGCGAATCAGATATTGACACAGACTAAACAAAGGCTGTACGGAAAATCCCGTACAGCCTTTTTAATCAGAAAAATAATAAAATCTATCAGCTGCGTTTTTTCTTTTTCGCGATGAATAATGCTGCTGCGGCAAGACCGGCAGTACCCACGGCGGCAACCACTCCTGCATCGCCTGTCTTCGGTGAATCAGCTGTATTCTTAGATGAAGTTTTCTTTGTGGTAGAAGTTGTAGCTGTTGCAGTTGTTGTTGTATTCGATGCCGTACTTGTAAGAACTGCCGCAGTGCCTGTATCAGAAATCATGGGGATAATCTCTGCTACTGTTTCTGTTGTGGTCTCCGGTATTATTTCCGGAACTGCTTCGGTTGTTGTAAGAATTTCAGTTTCGGTTGTTGATGTTGTGACTGCCGGTTCGTCCTGTTCATTATCGCCCGCTTCTCCGCCGGCTTCATCATTTTCTGAATCTCCATTTCCGGCTTCTTCCTGACCGTCATCTTCTCCCTCGGTTTCCTCATCGGGAGCTTCAGTAACAGCCGGTATTAAATCCGACGGTTCATCGCCCTCCGCGAAAGCAGATACTGCACCTGCTGTAGATGTGATAGCAAGAGCAATAGCCCATGCTGTAAGTTTTGTTAAAGATTTCATAATTATGACCTCCTGAATGATGTTGTCCTGTTGCTTATGACGAATGGATAATATTATTATACGTCCGGTAAAAATACAGACGACATAAACATTATATCCTGTTATTATTATAACATACCTGAAAAATAAGTCAAGAGGGTTCATGAAACATTTACATCATTTTCACATTCACATCACAGAAAAGCAATCTTAACCGTTTGCAAGAATTTTCTGAATTTCAAGTGCATCAAGAGCTGAAATTCCGTCTCCTTAAATTTAATAATTCGGACATATGTTTTATTATTATATCATAAAAATATAAATCTTTCAAGAAAATTCAGGAAATATTTTCATATTCATGTTACAGAAAAGCAATTCATATTTTGTGCAGATTGACGAAAAAATTATAAAATCAACTGCTGCGGTTTACAAATAAAAAATTATGATGTATAATATAATCGTAAAATATGGAAGCTGTACCGGTTTCACGGTCACTTTCCGCATATATGGAGGTTTTTAATCTATGTCAATGTATATCACCTGTCTTGACCTTGAAGGCGTACTGGTTCCCGAAATATGGATAGCTTTCGCAGAAGCAAGCGGTATTCCGGAACTCAGAAAAACTACACGCGATGAACCCGATTACGATAAGCTTATGAATTACCGTATCAATATTCTTAAAGAACATGGTCTCGGACTGAAAGAAATTCAGGAAACAATCGCAAAGATTGACCCTATGCCCGGCGCAAAGGAATTTCTTGATGAACTGCGTTCAATCTGCCAGACAATCATTATAAGCGATACATTTACTC
>CAMWRC010000087.1 GCA_947176565.1 uncultured Ruminococcus sp. | reverse complement strand
GAATTTAAATATTTCAAACAGGCTCTGAGGAGGAAAAAATGAGGAAAAAGAAAATACTAAGTAAAAGTCTTTGTGGAATGACAGCTGCGATTATAGGATTGTCAACAGTTCAGGCAGAAGTCATTTACACTTCCGCAGCGGAAATAATCCAGCAGATTACAGCCGAAATAGGCAGCGGAGATGTAAACGGCGATGAAAAAGTAGATGTGAATGACATAACTGCACTTTCTGAACTTATAAGCAGTTCTGTTGACAATATTTCAGCATCTAAAAAATCTTCTTATGATGTATATAGAGATGATGTAATTGATGTCAGAGACCTTATTGCAGTCCGTCAGATTGCAGATGGAAAGAAGCCTGTTCCATCTGTCGGAACGGATTCAGAAAAAACAGTGAAATTTGAGCTTTCAAATGCTGAATGCTGTCCCGGTGAACAAGTGAAAGTCGATGTTAAAATTGTTGACTGGAATCAGGATATTGAAGCAATAGAAATAAATCTTGATTATGACAGCAGTCTGTCTCTTGTTGATGTATCATGTACGGGAGCATATCAGAGTACAACAGAAGATAACAAGCTTAAAATTTTCGGCTTCTGCGAAATGACAGATGTTTACAGAGGAACTGTTGCAACTTTGACATTTGACGTTCCGGATACAGCTTACGGTAATTATGATTACAAAATCACCAGTGCTGCTGTATATGACAAAGATTTTCAGCCATTTTCGGCATCTTCTGCAATAGGACTTATTGCTGCTGATGTTACAGAAAGACCGCTTTATCTTGCGGCATCTTATGTAAACAGCCAGTCAATGAGACTTTCATGGAGTATGCCTTATTGCAGCGGAGAAATTGAAGGATTCATAATTTACCGTGATGATGAAGAAATTGCACGTACTTCCGATATGTTTTACTATGACAGAAATCTTGAAACAGATAAAAAGTATGTATACACTGTACAGGCATACGGAGCAGATAATTATTCATCGGCAAAATCAAAAACAATGACAGCCTCACCGCAGAACCCTGTCATAAGTGCAGTAACATTTCCTGATAATGCTGGTGAAATAGGCGGAAAAAGTACTTATATAAAGTGTACTATGGAGAAAACAGTTGATGTCTCTGAATATTCTCTTTCATATACGGATTTGCAGGGCGAACAGCATACTATTTTCAAGGGTACAGATTCCGCGTTTTCTGCTGCTGAAATAAAATGGAATATAGGAGAATTGCCAAGCGGTGAATATGAAATTTTATTCACTGTAACAGATAAGGACGGTGCAAACGCTGAAAAATCCGTAACTGTAAACATTGATACAACACCTGCAAAGGAGGTTTACGGATTTGAAGTTTTTGAGGGCGAACAGCAGATGCAGCTTACGTGGGGAATTGCATCGGAGGCGAAAGTTGCAGGATATAATATCTATCGCAGAACCGAAAACAGCACATATACTTTGCTTAAATACATTGACGGAAGAGAAACCCTTGAATATATAGATGAAAACCTCAAAGAGGGTGATATGTATTTTTACATGATTTGTGCCGTTGATAAATATGGACAGGAAGGAGTATATTCCGCCGAAAAGAGTGCAGCTGTTCAGGGGGACAAGACAGCCCCCGAAGTAACGCTTTTCCTGCCAGAACAGGGAAACACACTGACTCATTCTGTAACAATTTCCCTTAAAGCTGATGATAATATCGGCGTATCATCAATAACAGCGTTTATTTCAGAAGATGACGGAGAAACATGGAATGAACTTTTCACGGGAAAAGGTTCATCTGTAAACTACAGTTTAGATACAACAGAATATGGTGAAAAAATAAAAATCAAAGCTGTAGCTTATGACTATGCAGGAAATCAGAGCAAAGACATTGTACATCTTTATGCTGTTGATAATAAACCGCCTGCAGTTGTTGAGGGTATAGAATCAGTTGCAGTCACAGACGTTACGGCAACGATCAGCTGGAATGATGTACCTGATAATGATTTCAGATATTTTGCTGTAAAATATTATCCCACAGAAAATAAGGACGATATAAAAACTGTAAATGTCTATTCAACACTCGGAGTGAATCTTCTTGGTCTTTCTCCTGATACGGATTATTCAATATGTGTCGCATCTGTCGATATTTATGGCAATAAGAGTGAATATTCAGAGCCGTTTGAATTTAAAACAGCGTCAGATACAACTGCACCTGTTATTACAAATATTTCTCCTGCCCCATCATATTTTTCAGATGAGATACCGCTTAATGTTTCGGCACAAGATGATTTCAGCATAGCGTCGGTAACAATTCAGACTTCCGCAGAAAGCGGAGAAGATGCTGAATGGAAAAATCTTGCTGTAATAAAAAATCAATCAGCAGGAAACAGCTTCAGCACTCCCTATAAGATGAATCTTGACAATTACAGCGACGGAAAAATCTATATCCGTGCATTCGCTGCCGATTCCGCAGGAAATGTCGGAGAACCGTCCGCAGTATATGAGTATATTGTTGATAAAACAGCTCCTGATGCTCCGACAAGTCTTGAATCATCATCAGACGCAAATGAAATCCAGCTTAAATGGTTGCCGTCCGATGACGAGACAGATTCCGTTGCATTCTCTCTTTACAGAAGTACTTCCAAAGACGGCGAATATACCTGCATTTTAAATAAGGCATCAGTATTGAATCACTATGACAGAACAGCAGAACCTGAAACAAAATATTACTATAAGCTTACTGCAATTGACGCTGCCGGAAATGAAAGTCCGATGTCAGAAGCTGTATCTGCTGTGCTTGAAAAGGATACGGAAGCTCCTGAAATAGTCAGCGTTTCTCCGGACGAAAACAGTATTTTAAGTACGGCAAGCCGGAAAATATCCGCACTTGTCAGCGATAATGTAAAGCTGGATTCCGTGAAAATGGAATACCGTACTTCCTCCGGTTCAGAATATAAAGTATTCCTTGAAAAGAAAGATATAGAAGATTATTATACGGTTGCAGAAGCAGATATTCCGCTTACAGCACTTGACAGCGACAAAATTCAGATAAGAATAACCGCTGTTGATACATCAGGAAATGTATCTGAATCAAAGGAAGTTGAACTTGCTGTTGATAATTCAAGAGTAAATATCACATCTGTGAAGGCGCAGCAGCTTGAGGAATATATTTCAGTTACATGGTCAGCCGAAGAAAACGAAAAATCAGAGGGCTATTATATCTACAAAAAGGTAAACACCGGAAACTGGAAAAAAATAGGTGCTGTTGAAGCAGAGAAAAAAGAAACAAATAAATATTCTTTCACGGATTATGATGCAACGGTAAGCGGTACGATTTCTTATAAAATTGAAGCATACAGTTCAACAGGAATAAAGACATACAAGGAAAGCCAGCAGATTCAGGTATATACAGCTCCTGAGGTATCGCTTGATTGTGAGACAACACAGCAGGAGGGCGTTGAATATATCTTTGATGCCACAAACTGTAAGGACTACTATGGTATAACATCTGTTACAATTGATTTCGGCGACGGTATGTCCGTTACAGAAAAATCGGCTTCAAATGCTAAATTTGTTCATAAATATAAAGAAACAGGCAAATATGATGTAACTCTTACCTGCGTGAATGAGCAGGGACTTACTTCAACAGAAGTTCAGACAATTGAAGTTCTTGAAAGAAATCTTATAGGCGAGTCGTTCATTACAGTAAAAACGACAGAGGGCAAACCTGCTTCAGATATTTATGTTTATGTTGATTTAGGAACTGAAATGCAGAAAAGGGTAAAAACCGACAGCAGTGGAACAGTAAAAATTACTGCATCAGCAGGTATACATACGATAGGTGTATATGGTGACGGATATCTTCCTGCGGAGAAAAACTGTACTATTCTTGCAGGAAAAGAAAACAAGATGAATTTCACTGTAGTTGAAGAAGATATTGTCACAGCAGATTTTACTGTTGAACGAATGACGCTCGACGAAATCAAAGCCGTCGGAATCAATGTCAATGACCCGCAGAATCAGCATATCGTACAGGTTGACCTTAACGTTGCATATAAGGGAGTAGATTCGGCATCAAGTTTAAGATGTTATGTAAACGGTCTTGGAAAAGTCGTTGCAACTTCTGGTGGTTCGGGATGGAGCGGCGGCGGAGGTCTTTCCGGAAGCTGGGGAGGCGGAAGCGGAGGAAGTATAACAAAACCCGTTTATATCAGCGTAGACCCTGATACAAACAAAGTCAATACAGTTGTAACAATTACCGTTCCTGTCGGTGCAAGTTTCCTGAAAGAGTTTTTCCATGCCAAGCTTACTGTTTTCAATAACGCCGATGAACAGTATACAATTTCTGATAATGAAGTATCGCTTAATCTACCCGAAGGGCTTTCGCTTGTCAAGACCGAAAAAAGCTTTGATAAAGATGTAGCTTTTGATATAATCGAGGGACAGTCAAGCAAGGAAATAGACTGGATTATCAGAGGAGACAAAGAGGGTACATACAATATCAGTGCATCATATCATGGTATCCTTGACAGGTTCAACGAAGAAATAAATGAAATATTCGAGACCGACGAGCCGATAACAGTTTACGGAGAATCTGCTGTTTCTGTAGATGTAAACATACCGGATAAGCTTTACGAAAATCGTTTTGTATATGAAGTTGCAATGACAAATAACAGTTCTGTTGATATCTATTATCCATCAACCAACGTCGGCGAAGCGATTTCAAATGCATTTGATGATGAATGTCCTGTGATTTATCAGAAGCGGCTTATGAAAGACGGAAAGTATGTAAAGATTCTGTCTAATGATGAAAGCTTTGAAACGCTTCAGCCGGGATATACATACAGTGTAATTTATAAAACTCCGAGATTCTTTGATGAAGAATCATATTACCACGACAGATACAAGCTTTTAAACGCTTCGATAAACCGCCTTAACGATTCAAATATACCTGTTTCGTTAAATGTACTGGGTGGTGAGGATTTTGTAATCTTAAACTATTTATCAGAAATCCCCGACTATGACCCTGATAAGGAATTTGTACTGTATGTCGCAGATAAAAGCGGAAGTCAGTTCATGAAAGGTGCAAGAATCAGTTACGGCGGAAAGTCATATACAACAAATTCCAGCGCCTACGCAGTGATTCCGATTTCTGACACTGTATCTGATTTGGAAGTCAGCAAGGCGGGATTCGATACAAAGACTATACGTTCATATACGGGCTATGAGAACGGCGTTGATATGATTGTGCTGAGTCCCGAAAAACCGCCTTATGTTCCGCCTCCGACAGTAGTAACACAGCCCGGTACATCGGGAGGTATCGCAAGCGGCGGAATAAATGCTGAAACAGGTGTCGAAACATGGTCGGGCAATCTTGAACTCGGCGGAAAGCTGGAACTTGATACAGATGCTTCTATTCCGTTCATAGGCGGTTCAACTTTTGAGATTTCAAACTTCAACAGTCCGGTGCATATCGAAACCGATGATGAGGGTCATGCAATAGTATACTTAGGAGACGGAAAAGAACTTTATAACAGTGAGAAAAAGGACAATAACAAAGACGAACCAAAAAATTTGTGGAATGATTACCGCGATGCCTTATCATTAATCAGTGATTATGTCAACAGCGTTGACAAGGGAGATTTTATAAAAAATTTCCCTGTACAGGATTACAATGAACCATGGAAAGTAACTGTAAAGCTTGTAGGCGTAATGTATGGTACATTCCCCGGTACTCAGGGATTTTCAGAGTCTGTAAAGAAGAACGGCGTTGAATTTGGCGGACAAATCCTTATTATAATTGAGGGCGGTACGACGTTGAGGAGTCAGCTGGCTGTTGGTGTAGTTCCTGTAGCCTGTGAGCTTGAAATAAAGGATACAGCAAAATTAGCAGCTGATTTTAAACTGCAGTTTAAAGATGATAAATTCATTCCGAGTGCTTCGCTTTTATTAGAGAATGAATTTTCGCTTACACCTTTTGTCGGCGTCGGATTGGCAGGAGTTGCGGCAGCCGGTATATATGGCAATATGAATATTGCTTTAGCTGCCACGCTTCTCACGACAAAAGTCGATGATAAAGGCAATTATGATACAGGTGTGGACAAACTGGACGCATCATTTGAAATCGGTGTTCAGGCATATCTTGGACCATTTAAAATAAG
>CAMWRC010000086.1 GCA_947176565.1 uncultured Ruminococcus sp. | reverse complement strand
GGCATTATGTCAATGGCTTTTGAAAAATATGATATGTGAATTTTTAGTAAATTTGTATTAAAAATAATAAATATAATATTATAATTTTTTCAGAAAAATTTGTAAAATAGGGAAGATATTATTCGGGTTAGTGAATACTAACCAATTTAAACATCTTCTTTTGTGAAAAATGCATAAAAAAACGAAAGGGAATTAGGTTAAAAAAGAGATAGAAATTTTTTTGATTATGTGTTATAATATCAGTTGAGATGTGTCGGTAATTTCATTGCTGTTATTAAAATTTAAAATTAAAAGCATTGTTATTTGTTTCACATTTAATCCGGTTCAATGCTGACCGGTAAAGTATAAAGGAGGTTCATCTTACATGAATTCAGCTAAATCTACAGTTCCTTTCAAAGGTACGAAAGAACAGGAAGCTCAGCTTCTCGCTGTAATTGAGGAAAAAAAGGATACTCAGGGTGCGCTTATGCCCATTCTCCAGAAAGCTCAGGAAATTTACGGCTACCTCCCGATTGAGGTGCAGAAAATTATTTCCGATAACACCGGTATTCCGCTTGAAAAGATTTACGGTGTAGTTACTTTCTATGCACAGTTCTCTCTCTATCCAAAGGGAGAATACACTATCTCCGTATGCCTCGGTACTGCTTGCTATGTCAAAGGCTCAGGCGACATCTATGACAAGCTTCAGGAAAAACTCGGAATTGCCGGCGGAGAATGTACTCCCGACGGAAAATTCTCTCTCGAAGCCTGCCGCTGTATCGGTGCGTGTGGTCTTGCTCCTGTTCTTACTGTCAATGAGGACGTTTTCGGTCGTCTCACTGTTGATGATGTAGACAAGATAATCGAAAAATATACTGCATAATATACATAATTGTTAGGAGGTTAATTTATGAAGACTCTTGAAGAACTCAAGGCTGTCAGAGAATCTGTGGAGGGCGAAGTTGCTCTCAGAACTCATGGCAATGCTTCTTCAAAATATGAAAGACACGTCCTCGTATGCGGCGGTACAGGCTGTACATCTTCCGGCTCCGTAAAGATAATCGAGAAGCTTGAGGAAGAATTTGCTGCTAAGGGTCTGACCGAAAAGGTTCAGATTGTAAAGACCGGCTGTTTCGGTCTCTGTGAGAGAGGACCTATCATGATTGTTTATCCTGAAGGTTCTTTCTATTCCCGTGTTGATGTAGATGAAATCCCGCGTATCGTTAACGAACACCTTATCGGCGGAAATCCTGTAAAGGAATTTCTCTATGAGGAAACTGTTGACGGTGATGAAATCAAGGCTCTTGACGATACCGCTTTCTATAAGAAACAGCATCGTGTTGCTCTCAGAAACTGCGGCGTTATCAATCCTGAATGTATTAATGAATATATCGGACGCGACGGCTACCGCGCTCTCGGCAAGGTTCTTACAGAAATGACACCGGAGGAAGTTATCCAGACTATTCTTGATTCCGGTCTCCGCGGACGAGGCGGCGGCGGATTCCCCACAGGTATGAAGTGGAAGCTTGCAAGAAATATCGTTCCTGACGCTGATATGAAATATGTCTGCTGCAATGCTGACGAGGGTGACCCGGGTGCATTTATGGATCGTTCCGTACTTGAGGGCGACCCGCACGTAGTTCTTGAAGCTATGACAATTGCCGGTTACGCTATCGGAGCAAAGCAGGGTTATATCTATGTCCGCGCTGAATATCCGATTGCTGTTGAACGCCTTAATATCGCTATAAAGCAGGCTCGTGAAGCTGGTATGCTCGGCAAGGATATTTTTGGTACTGGATTCGATTTTGATATCGACCTCCGTCTCGGTGCTGGCGCATTCGTATGCGGCGAGGAAACCGCTCTCATGACATCTATCGAGGGCAACCGTGGTGAACCGCGTCCGCGTCCGCCTTTCCCGGCTGAAAAAGGTCTTTTCCAGAAGCCTACTATCCTCAACAATGTTGAGACATATGCAAATATTCCGCAGATTATCCTTAATGGTGCTGAATGGTTCGCATCTATGGGTACTGAAAAGTCAAAGGGTACAAAGGTATTCGCTCTCGGCGGAAAAATCAAGAATACAGGTCTTGTTGAAATTCCTATGGGTACAACTCTCCGTGAAGTTATCGAGGAAATCGGCGGCGGTATTCCGAACGGCAAGAAGTTCAAGGCAGCTCAGACAGGCGGTCCTTCAGGCGGCTGTATTCCACCGGAACATTTTGATATTCCGATTGACTATGATAACCTTATCGGTATCGGTTCAATGATGGGTTCAGGCGGTCTTATCGTTATGGACGAGGATAACTGTATGGTAGATATTGCTAAGTTCTTCCTTGAATTTACCGTTGATGAGTCATGCGGAAAGTGTACTCCATGCCGTATCGGCACAAAGAGAATGCACGAGATTCTGGATAAGATAACAAAGGGCAAGGGTACACTTGAGGATATAGACAAGCTCGAAGAACTCTGCTATCATGTTAAATCAAATTCTCTCTGCGGTCTCGGACAGACTGCTCCGAACCCTGTTCTCTCCACACTGCGTTACTTCCGTGATGAGTACATAGCTCACGTTGTTGACAAGAAATGTCCTGCCGGCGTATGTAAGGATCTTCTCAGCTTTGAAATTGATGCTGACAAGTGCTTCGGCTGCTCAATGTGTGCTAAGCAGTGTCCTGCCAACGCTATCAGCGTTACAGATTACACAGCTCCCGGAAAGAAAAAGCCTGCATTCGCTATCGACAAGGATAAGTGCGTGAAGTGCGGTGCTTGTATCGCTACATGTAAGTTCAAGGCAATCAGCAAGAAATAAGCGGAGGAATTATTAATGGAAAATATCACAGTTAAAGTTAATGGTGTCGAAATCTCCGTACCAAAGGGAACTACTGTTCTTGAGGCTGCTCATCAGGCAGGTTTTGAGATTCCTACACTTTGCTATATGAAAGAAATCAATGAGATTGGTGCATGCCGTATCTGCGTTACAGAAGTGAACGAGGGCAGAGGATTCCGCCTTGTTGCCGGCTGCGTGTATCCATGCTCAAACAATATGGAGATACTTACTGCATCTCCGAAAGTTATTGAGTCCCGCAAAAAGACTCTTGAGCTTATACTGTCCACACACGACAGAAAGTGTCTTTCCTGCGTAAGAAGCGGAAACTGCGAACTTCAGAAGCTCTGTAAAGATTATGGTATTGAGGACGCATCAAAGTATGACGGCGTGAATAATCAGTATGAGATTGATAATTCTGCTGCTCATATGTACCGCGACAATAACAAGTGTGTTCTTTGCCGCCGCTGTGTTGCTGTATGTTCAAAAACACAGGGAATCGGTGTTATCGGAGCAAACGAGCGCGGATTCAAGACGTTTATCGGTTCTGCATTTGATATGGGTCTGGGCGAAACAAGCTGCGTATCATGCGGTCAGTGTATCGCTGTATGTCCTGTAGGCGCGCTTTCTGAAAAGGACTATACACGTGAGGTTCTTGCTGAAATTGCCAACCCAGAAAAGACTGTTATTGTACAGACTGCTCCAGCTGTCCGTGCAGGTCTCGGCGAATGCTTCGGTCTCCCGGTTGGAACAAATGTAGAGGGCAAAATGGTTGCAGCCCTCAGAAAGCTCGGCTTTGACAAGGTATTCGATACTGATTTTGCTGCTGACCTTACTATCATGGAAGAGGCAAATGAATTCCTTGACAGAGTGCAGAACGGCGGAAAACTTCCGCTTATAACATCATGTTCACCGGGCTGGGTTAAGTTCTGCGAACATTATTTCCCTGATATGATTGAAAATCTCTCATCATGCAAATCTCCGCAGCAGATGTTCGGCGCAACAGCCAAGACATACTATGCTGAAAAGATGGGCATTGACCCGAAAAATATTGTTATGGTATCTGTTATGCCGTGTACTGCAAAGAAGTTTGAAATCGGACGTGACGACCAGAATGCCGCAGGCGTTCCTGATGTTGATTACGCTCTCACAACACGCGAACTTGGCAGAATGATTGAGCGTGCCGGAATCAACTTCCTCGGTCTTGAGGACGAAAAGTTTGACGACCCGCTCGGAATCTCAACAGGTGCAGGCGTTATCTTCGGCGCAACAGGCGGCGTTATGGAAGCAGCTCTCCGTACAGCTGTACACACACTCACAGGTGAGAATCCGATTGATTTCCCTGAACTTCGCGGCACTAAGGGCATAAAGGAAGCTGAATACGACGTTGCAGGAATGAAAGTCAAGGTTGCTGTTGTCAGTGGTCTTGCAAATGCAAGAGAAGTGCTTGAAAAGGTTCAGAACGGCGAAGCTGATTATCAGTTCATTGAAATCATGGCTTGTCCGGGCGGCTGTGTAAACGGCGGCGGTCAGCCTCAGGTTGCAATGGGCGTAAGAAACTTTGTTGACATCAGAGAAAAGAGAGCAGAAGTTCTCCGCAATCTTGATTCTTCAATGCCGCTCAGGCAGTCTCATGAAAATCCGGCTGTAAAGGCTCTTTATGAGGAGTATCTTGAAAAACCGGGCAGCCATAAGGCTCACGAAATTCTCCATACAAGCTACGTAAAAAGAAGCGTAAACTAATCTGCTCATACTATTTATACGACTGCTGTTGAAAAACGGCAGTCGTTTTTATATTTATTCCAAACCTATCGCCATAAGCAGGCGAGAATAATAGAGTGCAAGACTTGTATCAGAATCACATTCGATATTTGTGACGGAAGCATTGGAATACATGCGGCGAATTTTTCCTGAAATTCCTTTGCAGTTCACATGACTTACAAGACAACTGAACGGATTAAGACATATAATTTTATCAAATCCGCATTCAATAAGTACAGCGGATTCTGCCGAAACAAGCCAGCCATCGCCGGTGATACATTCTTTTGAAATAACTTTCCCTGATTTTTCAAAAAAATCGCTGTATTCGGGCATCGAGGAAAAACAATTGAACTTTTTTATCTCTGAACAGAGTTTTCTGTGTTCAGCAGTAAGTATTTTCAGCAGAACAGACGATGCTTTTTTCAATATATCCGGACTTTCCGTATCATACATAATGCTCTGTATCACATAGAAAGCATATATCGAAAAACCAGTTGTCCTAACTTCAACACCTTTTGAGCGTAGAAAATCTTCCGTATTAAAATTACCTGTCCGACAATATTTTATATACAGTTCTCCCACAAGACCTATTTTCACAAGAGAAGCGGAAGTGCGTCTTATTTTCGAAAAATCGTCAAGGATATTGCGGTATATTGGTACTAATTGTTTAATTCTGCATAATTTTCCTGATGAAATATCTGCAAACAACCTTTCCTGCCATTTTTTCAGCAGGATTTCAGGTTCAGAGGAATCACAGGCATAAGGTGCTGACTGCTGATAAAGGTGCATTAATAAATCTCCCGACAGAACGGAAATGAAAGCTGTCCTGACCATTCTTATGGAAATTTTAAATCCCGGCTGAGAATTAATTCCGTTTAAGTTAAGTGAAATAACAGGAATCTGAGGATAACCTGCTTCTGCAAGTGCCTTGCGCATAAGATAAAAATAATTTGATGCACGGCAAGCACCGCCTGTCTGTGGAATGAGAAAAGCTGTTTTGTCGGGGTCACAGATACCTCTTTGGATTGAATAAATGAATTGACCAATTATTGCTATTGCAGGAAAGCACATATCGTTGTTTACATATTTTTTCCCGATGTTTATCGCATCGCTTCCGCCAATTTCCAGAACCATAACATTATATCCGTCCGCTGTCAATGCTCCTTTCATTATCGGAAAATGATATTCAAGCATTTCGGGAATTACTATTGTGTGACTTGATTTCATTTCATGGGTAAAAACTGCTGTCATTATCTGAAATTCCTTTCTATATGAAAATCCCCGACTACTTGTTTAATAGCAATCGGGGTATTCTGTAGAAAATATTATTTAATTAGTTTTAGTATAAATCTGACCGCCGTTGAGTTCCTGATTTTTTACAGCAAACATTTCTGAAACCGTGACAATCTGCCAGCCCTGCTCTTTGATATACGGGGCAAGCTCCTCAACTGCACATGCTGTTGAATAATAATTTTCATGCGCAAGAATAATCGCGCCATAGAGCGAGCCGTTATTCATTCCGTTTTTGAAAGTTTGAAAAATCATTTAAAAGACTTGTTGCTTTAGCTATGCGTGTTTTGG
>CAMWRC010000085.1 GCA_947176565.1 uncultured Ruminococcus sp. | reverse complement strand
ATGACATATATATCAGTCCGCCCCGAACGATTTTCCCATGACATTATCATGAACTCCGGAGAATTTGTGATAAATCTCACCACGTCGGCTATGGTAAAACATACGGATTTCTGCGGCGTGAAAAGCGGACGCGATACGGATAAATTCGCTGTCTGCGGATTTCATGCAGTTCCGGCGGTGAAAGTCGCAGTTCCGGTAATCGAGGAATGTCCGGTAAGTCTTGAATGCCGTGTTACAGAGAGCCGTCTCCTTGGAAGTCATACCATGTTTCTTGCCGAAATCGTGGGGGTCGATGCGGACGAAAAATACATTGACAGCAAGGGAAAACTGAATTTACAGCAATGCGGTCTTGCCGCATATGCCCACGGAGAATATTTCGCGCTCGGACGCAAACTCGGCGATTTCGGATTCTCCGTGCGTAAAAAGAAAAAGCATAAAAATTAAAAGATATTATTTTCAGGTTGCAATATCTTCAATGAACTGCTGTAGTTCACGTTCCGATTCTATTACTATCCCCTCCGTGAGCTGTTCACGGTCGTATTCTGAAAGAAGTGAAAAATTGTAATCTATCACCCTGTACGGAACTGAACTTTCCCCTTTGAATACGCCTATTCTGCCATTATATTCCCTTATGGTGCATGTCGCTGCCGGAAGTTCAGCGGGTATATCTGATATTTTTGCCGCAAGTCTCTGCCTGTGCAGTGACTGCCCCATAGTGCATATGACTATGAATCCGGATACCGTTATCGCGGTCATCAGAATCAGATAAATTTTCCTGTCAAGAGAACGTGTCATATTATTTGCCCCTTTGCTGAAATTTTATATATATTATCTCCGATTTTTGCTAAATTATACAAATTGAAAAAAATTTTCTCCGGACTCTTAACAAATACGTTTTTTTGTGCTATAATATGATGTGTATATCATTACGTCACCGTTTAATTAAAAGCTGATATTAATTAAAAAATCGTGTACTTTAAACAGAAAGGAGTTTATACCTGCCTGTGATGTCATTTCCGGACGGATTCCGGAATAATATCCGCCGGCTGGTATATGAAGAAAAGACAAATGGCTAAATCTAATCATGACATTGAGGATTCCGGTACTCCGGCGGGTCGTACCGGAAAAAATAAAAAGAAGAAAAATATTTTTCTTCTTATCCTCAAAAAACTTATGGCTGTTACGGCAACTACTCTGCTGTCACTGTTCCTGATTATAGTGATAACCGGTACTATAGTTGCAACAGCACTCACAATCTATGTTATGGACTTTATGGACGATTCCTCAACTATTTCCCTCGCCACACTTGAATCAGGAAGCGATACTTACTTCTACGGCACGGAAATAAACGAGGACGGCGAAGAAGAAATGGTCGTTCTCAAACAGATGAAAACCGATATTCAGCGTATTCCCGTATCAATAGAAAGAATACCGCAGCACGTCAGGGACGCGTTTGTCTACACCGAGGACGAGCGTTTCTACATTCACGACGGCGTTGACTATAAGCGTACCCTGTCGGCATTCCTGAATATGTTCCTGCACTTCTATGATACGAATCAGGGCGGTTCGACTATCACTCAGCAGCTTATCAAGAACCTCACAGGCGACAGCGAACAGACTCCTCAGCGTAAGATACGTGAAATATTCTCCGCAATGCAGCTCGAAAAAGACTATTCAAAAGATGAAATACTTGAGGAATATCTGAACTTTATCGGGTTCGGCGGTCCTATCAACGGAATACAACTTGCATCAATCCGTTACTTCGGAAAAAATGTCGAGGATTTAACAATCCCCGAAGCGGCTGTCCTTGCGGCTATCCCAAAAAGCCCGAACGATTACGGTCCGTTCGTTGAAACCGAAGATATGGACGGAAATGTAATAATCAACGGCAAGGCAAACAATAAAACCCGTCAGGAATACGTTCTCTGGCAGATGTACAAGAACGCCGCAATCACCTATGACGAATATCAGCAGTATCTTTCCACACCGATTCTCTATACCGATTCAGAAGAATACCGCGCTCTCCACCCTGAAGTTGACCTTCAGGAAGTCGAGAACGAACAGAACGCCTATACGTGGGAAGTAGACGCCATGGTATACGAAGCAGCAAAATATCTGATGGAACTCTACAATATCGACGAACAGGAAGCTATTACCCGTATAAACAAGGGCGGATATCGTATTTATTCCACGCTCGATAAGAGAATGCAGAACTATGTCGAGGAAAAATTCCTTGATATAAACAATTTCCTTGCTGCCGATTCCGTAAGGAAATGGGTTGACCTCGATAACGACGGAGAAGCTGAGGAACAGCTCCCGCACGTTGCTTTCGTTGCTCTCCGCTATGACGGCTCTGTAATGGCGGAAGTCGGAAATGTCGGCGAAAAGAAAGGTTCTCTCGTTACCAACTATGCCAACCGTGAACCGCGTCAGGTCGGTTCTACGATGAAACCTGTCGCAACATACGGTCTCGGAATCGAATCAGACCATATCCACTGGGGAAGCGTTTACCGGAATCTTCCGCTGCCTAATATCAAGGACGAAAAAGGCAACCTATGGCCTTTCAACTACGGACGTGCTGCCGGCGACGGTTCTGCCCATAATATCTACTACTTCTTACAGCAGTCATTCAATACCGTTCCGGCACAACTCGTCGATGAACTTACTCCTAACGCTGTTTTCAAATTCTGTACTGAAAAGCTTGGTATGCAGCTCGATTCCGAAGATGAGGACTATTCACCTCTTGCGCTTGGCTCTCTGACATACGGAATCACACTTCAGAATCTTGTAAATGCTTATCTTCCTTACGGTACTCACGGCATATACAACGAAGCCCATATCATTTCAAAAATCGAGGACGCAAATAATCAGATAATCGTTGACAACACAAACGGCAGAAATCCACGTCAGGCTGTTTCAGACGAAACGGCATGGGTAATGAACCGTCTTATCAAGAACGTTGTTGATAATGGTACAGGTACTGCCGCACGTCTCGGAAATAAAGTCGTTGTGGGCAAGACCGGTACTACCGAAAACTGGTACGACCTCGCATTTGTCGGCATGACAAGAGATTTCGCAAGCGGTATTACTATCGGCTACAAAGAATATAACGAATCGCTCAGCCTGCCGGAATATATCAAATCGGCTCAGGTATGGTATAATATCATAGGAGAATATGCAAACAATAATTTCCTTGATACAGATGCTGACTTTGCGCCGTCAGATACAGTTATAGCAGTTCCGATGTGTACGGCTACCGGTATGATTGCCGGCGCGTACTGCCCGAAGGGAATCACTGGCTACTGGAAATCCACAAATGCTCCTGTCTGTGATGGCAGCCACTATATTGTAGTAGACACACCGGCAAGTGCTTCAAACACATGGACGGACAATAACACAAACGATTATTCATGGAATCAGAATAATAACTACAACAACACATGGACTGACCCTAACGCCGGAGGTGGAAATACGTGGACTGACCCCAACGCAGGAAATACATGGACTGACCCCAATGCCGGAAACACATGGACTGACCCCAATGCCGGCGCAGGAAATACCGGTGATACAGGCGGCTGGACTGACCCTAATGCCGGCGGAAATACAGGCGGCGATACAGGCGGCTGGGTTGACCCCAATGCCGGAGGAAATACCGGCGGCGATACAGGTGCAGGCGGTGCCGGAGATGTACAGACATGGTAAATCAGAATAATTAAAATAACCAGAATACGCATAATAATTTAATTTATCTATCCTATCTCCTTGTTGAGAACAAGTCTTAAAGCCTGTCCTATGACTCGGACAGGCTTTAATAAATATGAGGTGATTATTTTGAGCAATAGACTTAGACTTTGCTGTCCATGCCATTTCGGGTTGGAAAGCGTACTGAAATATGAAATAACTAAAATCGGCGGTACTGACCTGAAAGTCAGCGACGGAAAAATCAGCTTTACAGGCGATGAAAATATAATGGCGCGGGCTAATATCTGCCTTTCTACTGCTGAACGGGTTCTTATTGAACTTATGGAATTTCGCGCCGAAACCTTTGAAGACCTTTTTCAGGGCGTGCGTTCAATTGAATTTGAACGCTTTATCGGTACGGATAACGCATTCCCAGTAAAGGGATATTCCCTTAATTCAACGCTTCACAGTGTTCCCGATTGTCAGTCAATCGTGAAAAAGGCTACTGTTGAACGCCTTAAATCAAAATACGGAATAAACTGGTTCAGCGAAACTGCTGCTCCGGTACAGATACAATTCAGCATACTCAAGGATATTGTAACGATTTATCTCGATACAAGCGGTGTGGGACTTCATAAACGCGGATACCGCCGTAATTCCAATGCCGCGCCGATAAAGGAAACTTTAGCCGCCGGAATCGTTGACCTTGCCCGTGTACGTCCGGAATCCATTGTATGCGACCCTTTCTGCGGAAGCGGTACGCTCCTTATTGAGGCAGCTCTCAAGGCACTGAGAATACCTGTAGGTATAAACCGCCGGTTCGCCGCCGAAAAATGGGAATCCATAAATTCTGAAATATGGCAGGAAGAACGTAAACGCGCTATTGAAAATGTTGACCGTTCAGCGTCTTTTCACGGTATCGGATTTGATATTGACGACGCGGCAGTTGCTCTTACTCTTGACAATGCCCACAAGGCAGGAGTAAAATCACGTATTAAAATAGAACAGGCAGATATTACAAAATTCCACCAGCCTGATGATTCAATCGTCATATGCAATCCGCCATATGGTGAGAGACTTCTGGAACTCCGCGAAGCCGAAAATATATACCGCCAGATGGGACGCGTTCTTGGTCACGGCGGAAACAGACAGAGCTATATAATATCTCCTCATGAACAGTTTGAACAGTTTTTCGGCACGGAAGCCAAACGCAGACGCAAACTCTATAACGGTATGATTAAATGCCAGCTCTATATGTATTTCTGATATTTTTCTGATGAACTACAGAATGTTAAGACATTTCCGCGCAATTTTCTTTCCGGTACGATGTCCGGTCTGCGGAAAAATAATCAGTGCTGATGACAGATTCTGCAATGAATGCTATGATAAACTTACTCCGTGTACGGAGAATACTCGGATAAAAGGCGTTTCCGGATTTTATGCACTGTTTGAATATACTCCTGAAATAAAGCCAGCTGTTTCCCTGTTGAAAAACGGTATATGCGGCAATGCTCCGTATGCTTTCGGCTCATGCCTTGCGGATTTGCTCATTTCGCAGAAAGCTGACAGAAAATTCAGCTGTATTATCCCTGTTCCGCTGCACCGCACGGATATTAGAAAACGCGGATATAATCAGGCATTTCTCATAGCTGAAAATATCGGCAGGATACTTGATAAAAAAGTTCTGAAAGATGCTGTGATTAAACATCGCCGTACTTCCCCTCAGAAAGAACTTAACAGGGCAGAACGCATGAAAAATCTGGAAAATGCGTTCAGTATCACAGATACGGCTGAAATCCACGGAAAATGTATTCTGCTGGTTGACGATATATGCACAACCGGAAGCACACTCACAGAAGTCTCAAAGCTTCTGATTGAAAACGGCGCGGTAGAGATTTACTGTGCCGTCTGCTGTAAAACTCTTGATATGAAAAGAGATGATTTTTATGAATCACGCTGAAAAAGCCTGTCAGCTTTTTGCTGAGGGAAGAAACTGTTCACAGGCAGTTTTTACAGCATTCTGCGACGTTACCGGAATAGATGAGGAAACAGCACTTCGTCTTTCCTCATCTTTCGGCGGCGGAATGGGTCGTATGCGGCAGGTATGCGGTACTTGCTCGGCAATGTTCATGATCGCCGGAATACTGTACGGATATACTTCCAAAAATGATATAAATGAAAAGGCTGAACATTACCGCCGTATACAATATCTTGCACAGGAATTTAAAAAACGCCATGAAACTATAAACTGTCTCGAACTTCTGAAAAATCTGAAAGTCACATCAGACCCTCAGCCAGAAGAACGTACAGAACAGTATTATAAAGTCAGACCGTGTATAAAATTTGTCCGGTCGGCAGCAGAAATCCTTGACAGATATATTGAAGAAAATCCATACTGATTTATTTTTATAATAAGAAAACAAAAAAGAACGTCCGGACGTTCTTTTTTGTTTTCAGATACTTGACAAATAATCTGATATGTGATAT
>CAMWRC010000084.1 GCA_947176565.1 uncultured Ruminococcus sp. | reverse complement strand
ATTCTATTGTATACAAACAGCTTTATACTATTTTCGACTATATCGACGGTGCTGTTGTTTTCAGTGATTACTCCGATATACTCAATGCCGAAAACGGAATAATGACGCGGTTCAATGAAGATGTGAAGATTCTTATGGAAAACGGTCATCTCTGCCGCGGACTTGACAATCTTATTGCAGAACCGGCAAAAATTCAGCAGCTTGCAGAAAAAAAATGCTGCTTCTATGTCAGCAACTTTTTGCAGGGCGGAGAACATACGGATTTCAGGAGAATCATAAGCATCAATGCTTTGCGTACAGCACCGTGGGGCGGAGAAATGAAACAGCTCACCGAAGAACTTTCATATTATGCTGAACGCGGTTACCGGATAATCCTGTGCGCCGGAAGCAATAAAACGCTCCCGATTATAAAACAGGATATAGAATCTTCCTGCAAAATACCGGTGATATTCAGTCCGCAGACATCATCTTCCGGAAATGAATCCGCTTTGCCAAACGGCGCGGTATATCTTATGTCAGGAGCTTTCAGCGGAGGATTTGAATATCCGGAAAATAATACTGTCCTTATCGCTCAGGGATATTCACTTGATGCAAAATCTATAAGAATCCGGAAAAGAAAAAAGACAAAAGCCGAGGAAATACGTTCACTTTCCGACATTGCCGAAGGAGATATTGTTGTACACAGCACATACGGTATAGGCAGATTTATCGGCATACACAAACTTGAAATTGAAGATGTAACAAAAGATTATATAACTATCCAGTATGCCGGTACAGATAAATTGTACGTTCCTGTCACGCAGCTTGATATGGTATCAAAGTACATAGGTCCGAGAGATAACGGCGGCGTGAAACTTACAAATCTCAATTCCGCCTCATGGAATAAAAAGAAAAACAGCGTAAAACGAGCTGTAAAAGATATGGCAAAGGAGCTTACTGCTCTGTATGCAAAACGTGAACAGAGTCAGGGATTCGCATTTTATCCTGATGACGAAATACAGCGTGATTTTGAAAATCGCTTCCCATATGTTGAAACTGATGATCAGCTGAACGCCATTTCAGAAATAAAGGCGGATATGGAAAGAATCCGTCCTATGGAACGTCTGCTTTGCGGAGATGTCGGATTCGGAAAAACTGAAGTGGCTTTCCGTGCTGCCATGAAATGCGTACTCAGCGGAAAACAGTGTGCAATTTTAGCTCCTACAACTGTTCTTGCGTATCAGCATTATCAGACAGCTCTGCGGAGATTTGAACAGTTTCCGGTAAATATTGAACTTCTCAGCCGATACCGCACCCCGAAACAGCAGTCAGAAATCATAAAAAAACTGAAACAGGGCAGAATTGATATTCTTATCGGAACTCATAAGATAATACAGAAAAACGTCGTATTCTGGGATTTAGGTCTCGCTATCATTGACGAGGAACAGCGTTTCGGCGTTGCGCATAAGGAAAAATTCAAAGAAGCTTTTGCCGGCGTTGATGTGCTTATGCTCTCCGCCACGCCGATTCCGCGTACCCTGAATATGGCGATGAGCGGTATACGCGATATGTCTGTACTCGAAGAACCTCCGCAGGACAGATATCCCGTACAGACATACGTAATCGAATATAATGAAGCGGCAGTAGCACAGGCGATAATCCGCGAACTCCGGCGCGGTGGTCAGGTCTATTATATTCACAATCGTGTTGATACAATAGATGCCTGTGCAAATCATATTCATGAACTTGTGCCGTCCGCACGTATCGCCGTTGCACACGGTCAGATGAATCAGGAAGATATGTCCGATATATGGGAACAGCTCGTTGAACATGAAATTGATATTCTCGTATGTACCACGATTATCGAAACAGGAGTAGATGTTCCGAACGTCAATACACTTATCATAGAAAACGCTGATTGCTTCGGACTTTCACAGCTTTATCAGCTCCGCGGACGTGTAGGACGTTCAAACCGGCGCGGCTATGCGTTCTTTACATATAAAAAAGACAAGGCACTTACTGAAATCGCCACAAAACGGCTTGACGCAATGAGAGAATTTACAAAATTCGGCAGCGGATTCAGAATTGCTCTCCGCGACCTTGAAATCCGCGGAGCAGGAAGTATTCTCGGCGGAAGTCAGCACGGTCACATGGAAGCCGTTGGATATGATATGTATTTACAGCTCCTTTCAGAAGCTGTCGCTGAAGAAAAAGGCGAAAAACCAGAAAAAATCCCGAACTGCGTCATTGATATACAGATAGATGCCCATATCCCTGAAAAATATATCACCAGTATGAATCAGCGGCTTGAAATATACCGGCGTATTATGACAATCGTCACGGAAGATGATAAAAACGACATCATAGACGAACTTATCGACCGCTACGGAGAACCGCCGAAATCGGTTCTTGGTCTTATTGATATATCGTTTATACGGAATGCCGCGGCACATCTCGGAATCACTGAAATATCAAGCAAAAACGGTTATATTTATTTCTACACAAAATATCTCTCAGCAGAACAGATGAACTCGCTTATGACTGCATACAAGGGCAGAATACACTTCAACGGTTCAGGAAATTCATATGCCGCAATAAAAACAGACCCTAAAAATAAACCTCTGGACATTATTAAGGAAACAATAAATCTAATCAGGTGATAATATGACGAAAAAAACTTTTGTTCTGCTGACTGTCATTATGACAGCAGCTTTTTCAGCCTGCACAGAAAAACAGATTCCGCCGCCTGCTCCGGCAGAATGCGATGACCCCAATGCTGTTACATTTGATAATGATGATTTTTCCTTTGCCGTTCCGCTTCTTGATGATAAGGACTCGGCACAGGGAGAACTGTCTGTAGTTGAGGTTCAGGGAAACAAAATGCTGAAATTCACGGACAGCGGCACGAATTTCGCAGACGACACGGTGCAGAAGATTCTCTTCGACGGCGCAAAGCTGCTTTCGGCGGAAAATCTGGCGAAGGTGCGTTCTATTGAAATGGACGTTTACGCAGACGCTACGGCGGAGGAACTGAAAAACGAGGACGGTTCAATGGTGAAAGCTCCCGGCTGGATTGGCGGAGGAGGCGGAGCTAATCTTCCAGGTGACAAGTGGTATAAATTTGGCGAATGGGAGGGCGGAGAATATAATTCCGTAATGTCCGGTGCAGTTCATATTGAACTGAAATTCCTGCTCGCCGACAGCGGAAAATGCTGGGACGGAAAAATGGACGAATCCGTATTCCAGATAATGCGCTGGGGCGCACAGAATGAGGGCAATTTCTATGTTGACAATATTCTGTTCCTTGATTCTGACGGAGATTCATTGCCGCTTATGAAATCAGCAGATAATGCAGGTTAATTATATTAATCTATATTATGAACTATTATTATTTCAGGAAAACTATTGCAAAATTATCTCAGAAATGATATAATGAAAAAAGTAAATCCGTCCAATACTGTTCAGACAGTGTGACTATGACGGCAAAAGGAGAAAAAATCATGAATTACGGACATTTTGACCTTGATAATAAGGAATATGTTATTACAAATCCGGCAACACCTGCACCTTGGGCAAATTACCTCGGCGACCCTGAATACGGTGCTATGATTTCAAATAATGCTGCCGGATACAGCTTTGTTAAATCAGGAGCAAACGGCAGACTGCTCCGATTCCGTTTCAACTCGGATATGGCACTTCCCGGACGTTATATCTATATCCGCGACAATTCAGACGGCGACTACTGGTCAGCTTCATGGCAGCCCGTGGGAAAACCGCTCGATGTGTATAAATCAGAATGCCGCCACGGTACTGCTTATACCATTATTTCCGCCGAGTACAGGGAAATAAAATCAGAAGTCACATACTATGTTCCCTACGGAAAAACCTATGAAGTATGGCGTACAAAAATTACAAACAATTCCGATACTGAACGCAATGTGTGTGTTTTCGGATTCTGCGAATTTACCAGCGAACCAAATTACGAACAAGACCAAGTAAATCTCCAGTATACTCTGTTTATCACACGTACAAGCTTTGAGGGAAATAAAATTCTCCAGCACATGAACGAAAATGACGGCAAAGATGAAACAGGTTCAAATCACCGTGAACGATTCTTTGGAATGGTAGGTGCAGATATTTCCGCGTATAACGGTTCGCTCAGCGATTTTATAGGACCATACAGAACATATTCAAATCCTATAGCTGTCGAAACCGGAAAATGCAACAACAGTCTGAACTATAATTCCAATTCGTGCGGAGCTTTGCAGAGTGATATAACTCTTGCTCCAAATGAAACACGCGAACTCATCTATATTGTCGGTCAGAAAGATAATGCTCAGGCTGATGAAATTTTGAACGAATACAAAACAGCAGGAAAAGTTGATTCTGAAATTGCTGAACTTAAAAACTACTGGCACGGTCAGCTTTCAAATTTCCAGATAAAAACTCCCTCCGATGAATTTAATAATATGATAAATGTATGGAACGCTTATCAGTGCTTTATAACATTCATATGGTCGAGAGCTGCTTCATTCATTTACTGCGGACTCCGCAACGGATACGGCTACCGTGATACTGTTCAGGATATTCAGGGAATAATACATCTTAATCCGGAAATGGCTGCCGAGAAAATCCGCTTCATGCTTTCAGCTCAGGTTGACAATGGCGGCGGACTTCCGCTTGTAAAGTTTGACCACAACGCCGGTCATGAAAATACTCCCGACGACCCCGAATACGTTAAAGAAACCGGTCACCCGTCATATCGTGCAGATGATGCTCTGTGGTTGTTCCCGACAATCGTCAAGTATATCGGCGAAAGCGGAAACAAGGAATTCCTCGACGAAGTTATTGTATATGCAAACGGCGGTGAGGCTACAGTTTACAATCATCTGAAAAATGCAATACGTTTCTCTATGGAGCGTCTCGGCGTACACAATATGCCTGCCGGTCTCCACGCTGACTGGAACGATTGCCTCCGTCTTGGCGCAAAGGGCGAATCCACATTTGTTGCGTTCCAGCTTTACTATGCTATGAGCGTTATCAAGGATATGGCAGATTCCAGAAACGACAAGACATATTCAGGATATATCTCCGATGTTCAGTCGAAACTCGGCGAAGCTCTTGAAAAATGCTGGGACGAGGACAGGTTTATCCGCGGTATACGTGAGGACGGAACTATAGTAGGCGCAAAGAAAGACCCTGAAGCCAATATGTGGCTGAATCCTCAGTCATGGAGCGTGATTTCCGGATTTGCTTCCGGTGAACAGGCTGAAAAGGCAATGAACAGCGTTCATGAGATACTGAATACCCCATACGGCGCAAAGCTTCTCGAACCGCCGTACAAGGACCACTGGTTTGACGGCGCGCTTATGCATATTTTCAATGATGATACAAAGGAAAACGGCGGTATTTTCTCGCAGTCTCAGGGCTGGCTGATACTTGCCGAAGCTCTTATGGGTCACGGAAACCGTGCGTTTGAGTACTTCATGGAAAGCTCTCCGGCTGCTATGAACGATAAAGCTGAAATCCGCGTAATGGAACCATATGTTCACGGTCAGTTTACGGAATCCAAAGCTTCACCGTTTGAGGGTCGTTCTCATGTTCACTGGCTTACCGGTACTGCATCAACAGTTATGGTCGGCTGCGTTGAGGGTATATGCGGTATGCGCCCTGATGCTGACGGACTCAGAGTCGCTCCGTCAATTCCTGCGGAATGGGACGGATTCAGCATTGAAAAGAACTTCCGCGGAAAGAAACTCAATATTGCTGTTGATAATTCCGCACACGTTGAAAGCGGAGTGTCTGAAATTATTCTCAACGGCGAAAAACTGGACGGAAACTATATTCATGCCGATAAGCTCGCTGATACAAACGAAATAACAGTAAAAATGGGCTGATTTATAATAGCTGAACTATGTTGAAAATAAGCGATTTATTAAATGATGAAGATGGCTTTGATGTCAAATTGAGATGTGAAAACTATTTTGATTCAAATAAATATGGAAAAATAAAATCTGTACTTATTGATAATGTAAAAGTATGGAAGAAAAATGGAAATGTTCCAAATGATGATGTTGTGGCTCTTGTCGAATTGATTGATCAATTAGCTGGGGGAAGTCGTTTTTTTGATGAAGAAACCGCAATAAAGGTTGAAGATGCTTGTCTTGAAATAAAAGATATTATAACAGATTTAATT
>CAMWRC010000083.1 GCA_947176565.1 uncultured Ruminococcus sp. | reverse complement strand
TTAAAGTCCCTTTTTTGTTATTCCAGAGTAATACCGCTTTCTTCAATAAGGTCTTTTACATAAAATGTTATATCTTTGTCACGGCAGTGGATTGTGAGAGTTTCATTTTCGTCATATGTGCTCAATCCCCAAACAAACTGATTCGGATTTTTACCTTTGTCATCGAATGGCAGTTTTATAACGGGATATATGGTTATATGATGATGTACAGTAACACTTCCGTCATTGTTATAATCATAATCAGCATCATATTCCTTTCTTATACATGAGCAGTCGCCTGTAAATGTCATATTAATAAATTTTGAGGTATATCTTCCCTTTTCAATATATTTTCCATTGTTATTTGTTTCGCCGTAAAAGGTTTCCATAGAGCCTTCGTCAAACTGCCATGAAATCTTATCAGAACTTATTGGAACGACTCCCCGGAAAACAAATATAAATACTCCGAAGAGTATAACGGCAGTTCCAAGAATACCGCATATAAGTCTGATTAAAAATTGCTTTTTTACTTTCTTCAACGGCTTGATATTTTTATCCTGTTCAGTAGTATTAATTTCCTCCCTTGACATATTTTCATAGATTTCAGTACATTCTGTACAGTTACGCAGATGATTTTCGATTTCCTCATTGCTGTCCGCAGATGTGAGATTATCGCAGTAAAGCGGGAGCAAATCACGGATAATACTGCATTTCATTATAATCACTCCTTTTTCAATTTTTGTTTGGCACGGTAAAAAGTAACTCTTGCCCAGTTTTCTGATTTGCCGAATATTTCGCCGATTTCCCTGAATGAAAGTTCGCCTGTTGCACGGAGCAGGACTATTTCTTTTTCAGTTTCGGGCAATTCATGAATTTGTTTAAGCAAAAACATTTTACCGTCATTTGATTCAGCAGTTTTGTCAGGGGGAGGAGATAAATCGGCTTCCGAGTAATCGGGTTCGGCTATGGGATTCTTGTTGCGCCGTCTGAGTTCCTGAAACCAAAGATTTTTTGCGATACCGCATAACCATGTATAAACCGAGCAGTCACCGCGGTATTTCGACAGTGAACGTATAGCCTGATAGAAAGTTTCCTGAGTAAGTTCTTCAGCAGTATCGGCATCACTGCATAGACTCATCAGATAAAGATATACTTTTCTGCCATGTTCTTCATAGTAGGCTTTTATATCGTCAGCCATTCTCTCACCGCCTTTCTATAAGTTAGTCACTTTAAAATACGTTTTGTTACAAAAAAATCAGGGAAATTTTAAAAAATCTCCCTGATAATCATAAATTATATTAAATATCCTTTTATCTCATTGAATCCATAGCACACGGCAAGCACTGTATCACCCTCTGAAACAGAAATAAAATCCTCACGCAGACAGTTTACATATCGGACATATTTTCTGTTATCAAGCTGTAGAGTGAGATAATAGAACTCCTGTTCGACAGTCGGCTTGTCGGTGTACGGAGTTTCGGGAAAATACCGTCTGTATCTGTACTTTCTCCCTGCAATGACTTTTTGACTTATAATATCTTTCTGAACCACTGTACCATATGCAGAAGCTGTATATTTTACATTATCAATATTACATATATTTACCCATATTATAAAAGACAGCATTATAACAGGCTCTAAGTATTCCATATTAAAGTTGGAATTAATTATCAGGCATATACAAAATATAAGAGCAGCAAATAAAATGCTGATACTAATAATTGATTTTGTATATTTCCCTTCGGTTTTTACAATAAATCTTCGTTCCTCTCTGGAAAGTTTCGTGTAGCCAATCTTATTAGGCTGAATGTAATTAATATCTTCCATTTTTAATAATCCCAATATATCATCAATTCAATATTTGAACATTCCGCCGCCTATAAATTCACATATGAGTGAATCAGGGGAAACAACCGATTTTTCCATAGGAACAAGATTTTCCATAACTTCCGTGATGTCGGCGAGTTCGGGAACATCTGACATTCCGCGGAGCTGTTCAAGCAGAGCATCGCGGTATACGTTAAGTTCATACGCCGTAAAAGTATCTATATCATAATCAGAACGATGTTTATACGGCATGATATATTTATTTTCTCCGGCTTCGACGCTGTGGAACATATTCATAGTTTCGCGCAGCGAGCGTTTCCGGAAATTGCAGTCCCGAATCATTCGCCGCATAAGCCGTACTTTTGACGGGTGAAGAATAACATCTCCGCAGGTTATGCGTGTACGGACGCTGACATAAATCTTGCACAGACTGCTGTCATCGACTTTTATAACATCAGGATTGAGAGCGTGGATTCCCTCAAATATAACGAGTTCTCCCTCTTTACGTCTGAAACTGAATTTCACGCCGCTGCGTTTTGATGCGGCAAAATCATATTTCGGAACATCAACTTCCTCACAGCGTTCTATTGCTTCAATCTGCGAACTAAGGAGTTCATTATCCACACGGCTGGGAGATTCAAGGTCGAGCAGTCCCAGAGATGAAAGATTCCGTTCATCGTCGGACAGTGATTTGAAATAGTTGTCCATAGACAGCGTGTGAGTAAGACAGCCCAGTTCTCCGAGCATTGCAGCCAGAATCATGGCTGTAGTTGTTTTTCCTGAACCTGACGGTCCGGAAAGGAGAACAACGGGCTGTTTATCTTTATTTTCGGCAATTTTTCCGGCAATCTGTCTGAGCTGAAAGAAATATTCTCTGTTTACTTTTTCCACGTATTCCGCGGGATTCTGAATCACGCCGGCGTTTATTCTGGTTACTTCGATATTCATTATACAGTCAGCTCCAATCGCGGATAATGGGTAATCAGAAACTGTAACGGCAGATTCTTATCTTTTTTCGCATATGAGCTTCATAGCGGTTCTGTCCTCACCGTCAATCTGAACATTTGCGAAAGCAGGAATACAGATAAGGTCGATACCGATAGGTGCGAGATAGCCTCTTGCGATAGCGATAGCCTTTATAGCCTGATTGGCAGCACCGGCACCGATAGCCTGAACTTCGACTGATTTATTTTCTCTGATAACTCCTGCGATTGCTCCTGCAACGGAATTTGGGGTTGAATGTGATGAAACTTTTAAAATTTCCATAGTATGACCTCCGGACGTATTTGATTTTTGTGATTATCCTTTGCAGAACGGCAGAAATCCGGTAATTATCAGAAATCATGCGCCGTTCCGTTAAAGATAATTATACATCATAATCTTCAAAAAATCAATAGTTTGCTGAAAGTTTGGTGATTATACTGTAAACAGCAGATTATTTTTATGCAACTTTACTATAAATAATGTCAATAATATAATAAATTTACCGGACTATGATTCTCTGGATTGAATGTGCTTTTCCGCATTTTTCATCAAATTCAACGACAACACCGCACAGGAAACATTTTCCTTCGGCTCCCCTGAACTTTACGGGCATATGTGAACGCATATGTTCTATGGTGAGCTGATAATCAACTCCGAGGCATGAGAGTTCCACACCTGTCATTCCGGCATCTGTAATATATGCGGTATGTCCTTTCAGGATTGTTTCATCAGCAGTCTGAACGTGGGTGTGAGTTCCGAAAATGCCGGTTACGCGTTCTGCGAGATAGAATCCCATAGATTTTTTTTCTGATGTAGCTTCAGCGTGGAAGTCCAAGAATATATTTCTTGAATCAATATCACTGAGAATTTCATCAATCTTCATAAACGGATTATCAAGACTATCCATATATACAACGCCCATAAGATTTATTACTGTTACTGAAAAACTGCCCATATCGAGAGTGCATATTCCTGAACCGGGTGTACCGTCCGGATAATTTGCAGGTCTGATGATATAGCTGTTTTCAAACAGTTCATGTGATTCATGACGGCGAAAAGCGTGATTTCCGGTAGTTATAATATCCACGCCGGAACGGATTATACTTTCTGCGGAACTGTGTGTGATACCGTTTCCCTGAGCAGAATTTTCGCCGTTTACTACAGTTATGTCAATGTCATATTTTCTTTTGATTGCAGGAAGTTTTTCAGAAAGAAACTGACAGCCTAGGCTGCCGACAACATCACCTATGAACAAAAGTCTTTTCAAGATAAAATCTCCTTTTCAATCATGTTTATGATTAAGCATGATTTTTTAATATTTTATGAAAATTTACAGTATCAAGTATATCATGCTGAGCAGAAACTGTCAAGAATAATTATCATCTTACGGCGAAAAGCATATTATGTATCAGGAGCAGTATGCTCCAATACTTAAAAAGGAGTACACATATGTGCGGAATTGCAGGAATCATCAGCTTTAAGGAGGATATGCGCGAGGAACTTGCCGGCTGCGGAAAAATGCAGGCGGCACTTAACAGACGCGGTCCTGACCAGCGCGGCATCATACTTGAACATAATGCCGCATTGATTCATACACGTCTTGCCGTGATTGATATTGAGGGCGGACGGCAGCCCATGACGCTCAATGCAGGCGGCAAACGTTATACTATAGTTTACAACGGAGAACTGTATAATACCGACGAACTTAGACGAGAACTTCTCGCAGACGGCGATTTTGAAACGCGTTCAGATACCGAAGTGGTACTGAGAAGTTATATGAAATGGGGTGCAGACTGCGTAGGAAAATTCAACGGAATATTTGCCTTTGCAATACATGACCAGCACGAAAAACGAGTATTTCTGGCTCGTGACAGAATAGGAGTCAAGCCGCTTTTCTATTACGATACCGGAAACAAGCTGATTTTCGCATCAGAAATCGCCGCGCTTCTTGAATATCCGGAAATTCCGCATGAAATCGACGAGCAGGGAATCTCTGAACTTCTTCTGCTTGCACCGTCAAGAACAGCAGGCTGCGGAGTTATACGCGGAATCAAAGAGATAAAATCAGGATATTGCGGATATTACGGCGAAAGCGGACTGAAACTGCATCAATACTGGAGGCTTCATGCCCGTGAGCATACGGAAAATTTTGCGGAAACTGTCGAACACGTCAGGAATCTTGTGCTTGATTCAATACGCCGTCAGCTTGTATCTGATGTGCCGGTATGTACGTTTCTGTCCGGCGGACTTGATTCAAGCCTTATATCTTCTGTAGCGGCGTATGAAATGAAAAGACAGGGAAAAATTCTTGATACTTTTTCGGTAGATTATCTGAATAACGAAAAGTATTTTACAAAATCACATTTCCAGCCAAACAGCGACCCTGAATATATCAACATAATGGCGGAATACCTCGGAAGCCGGCATCACTGGACAGTAATAGATGTTCCGGAACTCGTTGACGCTCTTGATGATGCCGTCGATGCCCGCGGACTACCCGGAATGGCAGACGTTGATGCTTCAATGCTGCTTTTCTGCCGTGAAATAAAAAAATCCGGAACTGTTGCGCTTTCCGGTGAATGTGCAGACGAACTTTTCGGCGGTTATCCGTGGTATCGTGATGAGGATATACGTATGACGGACGGTTTTCCGTGGGCGCAGAGTACGGCATACCGGAAAAGCTTCATAAACAGTGATATTGCATCTCTTATAAATGCTGAGGATTATGTTTACAGTGCATATACCAGAACAGCAGAATATGCAGAAAAACTTCCCTCCGACAGTCCTCTTGAATATCGCATGAAAGAAATGACACAGCTCAATTTTGACTGGTTTATGCAGAATCTCCTTGACCGCAAGGACAGAATGTCCATGTACAGCGGTCTGGAAGTTCGTGTTCCGTTCTGCGATTATCGAATTGCGGAGTATATGTATAATGTTCCGTGGGAATACAAGGACTACCGCGGACGTGAAAAGGGACTTCTCCGCGAAGCAATGAAGGAATGGCTTCCGGAAAAAGTTCTTAACCGAAAGAAAAGTCCGTATCCGAAAACTCATAACCCTGCATTTCTCAATGCTGTTACTGAAAAGCTCAGAGATATATTATCACAGCCGACTCCGTTGACTGAAATAGCTGACCGTTCTTCTCTTGAACATCTGCTTTCGCATACTGACCATGTTCAGTGGTACGGTCAGCTTATGAATCTTCCTCAGACGATTGCATTCTTCATACAGCTTGATTACTGGCTGAAACATTATAAAATCAGGATTGCTCTGAGTAAATATTATAACGAACAATAATTAGTTAAAATAATCCCCATAATTCATAAAGTGAAATAAATTTTCAAAAATATTCAAAAAATCGTTGCAATATTTGAAAAAATATGTTATAATAGTCGTACGATAATGT
>CAMWRC010000082.1 GCA_947176565.1 uncultured Ruminococcus sp. | reverse complement strand
CCCATAAACAGAACGAAGAAATCTATGTGATTCTCTCAGGTAACGGAAAGGCTGAAATCGACGGCGAAACCGTGGAACTGAAAGCAGGAGACTGGCTCAGAATTTCTCCGGCAGCCAAAAGACAGTTCTTTGCCGGAAATGATTCTGCAATCAGCTATGTATGCATTCAGGTTAAAGAAAATTCCCTTGAAGCATATACTGCCGATGATGCAGTTATTCCTGAATAATCATTGTCACGTCCAGTGAACATATCATTAATAAAACCAATTTTAAAAAAATTCAGCTCGGTCTCTGAAAGACCGAGCTGTTTGCATTTATCTGTTGGTTTTTTAATATTTCATCTGCATAGCTGATATCATTAAGCTAAGAAAAATTAATTTTTATTAAGCGGAAGTTCCTCAGCCTTATAAATACCTGCATCTACCTGCTGTATTATAAGAGCATCAACCGCCGAAATACCTGCTGTACCGTCAACATCGGCATTGATTTTACCCTGTTCTGTGATATTATATTTGTCCTTATTTCCGCAGTATTGCAGAATAAGAGTTGCATCGGCCACTGATATTACGCCGTCCTCATTGGAATCGCCGTAATAAGTTCTTTCACTGCCGGACGGTGTTGTTGTTTCTCCGGACTGTCCCTGAGTAGTTGTAACAGCTTCTGTAACTGTAGTTACTTCAGCGGTTGTGATTATTTCAGCTGTTGTGGTCATCTCAACAGTTGTCGTTGTTTCAGTGGTTGTTTCCGGCGGAGCTGTAGTTGTTTCCGGAATCGGGTCAGGATTTCCGGAATCATCTGCAAACTTGAAGTTCTCGTTTATCTCAGATGCACTTGCTTTTACAGAATCAAACGTTGTCGCATCACCGCCATACATATTAGCTGCAAATGCACAGGCAATAGCAAAACAGCCGTTGTAATCCAGCGCACCCTCAGTATACTGATAACTGTCTGCATGATCCTGATAGCCGCTTCCGTCAATACCGCCAACAAGCATACCATAATTTGTATACTTTGCTTCGGGATTCTGTGCGGAAGTCACGCCATCACCGCCGGGATTTGCCGCGCGGTGATGAATATGTGTAGGCCACTTGTCGCCGAATCCTAGCAGGAAGCTGTAATTATAACTGTTATCGCCGAGAATAACGTCCATCTGATATTTTGCGCCCTTTGCATAGCTTGAATCAGCATTTCCGTCAGCAATCAGATATGCATTCATCTGCTTTGCGCAGTTATAACGCGACGCACCCCAGCCGTTGGCATTATAAGTACCCTCGCTGAGTCCGCCCTGATTATTAAGCTCAAACTGGAGTTCAGAAGCAAAAACGCTGTCTCCCGTAGCCTTATACATCAGAGCAGCATATCCTTGCCATACCTTATCCCAGCTGTAGAGATAATAGTCATAGATTCCGTTATACTGTCCGGAATTAGGAGTAAGTGTCGGCTTGCTTCCCTCGCCAAGAATATACAGCCATGCGGAAGCAAGTGCCATTTCGTCCTGATACATGGAATCAGTACTATAGAATCCGCCGATACCGCCTGTTTCGTTTCCGGTATGCTTTGTGCCGAAATCAATAAGTGCCTTTGCATATTTTATACATTCAGCAGAATATGACGGGTCTGAATCCTTGAATACATACGCAGCACCAAGAAGTCCGCTTGCCATTTCACCGCATACAGCTGAGTTATTTGCCGATGCTGTAAGCCAGTAAACCGGTCTGTCATATGTCTGAACTTCCGGAGAAGTCCATATTGCGTGGTCAGCTCCGCCGTCTGCGACAACGTGAGCAATCGCGGCAACGTTTCCGGAATCATCGAGGAACGTCGTTTTCATGAGGTAATCAGCACCCCAGCGCATTTCATATTCAAGATGATCGCGTGCGCCTGCTTTTTCGTATACTCCCTCGTTGAAGTATTCGGACATACCGAGACTTGACATGGCAAAGCCAATTGTAAGATTAAATTTTATATGGTCGCCGGCATCGTGCCAGCCGCCGGAAACATCAACCTTTCCGTCACCGTCGGGGTCAACAATGGATTTGAGCGAACCGCTGAGAGAGCCGACAGACGCTTCGGCATCATATGTATGGCAGTCGCCGCGCCATGTGAGAGGACCTCCGGTAATTCCGGAGCCACAGGCATTGGAATCAAAGAAATAGAGTGACATAGCCAGAGCTTCCATATAATTATGGTCAGCTGCTGAGACATTCATTACAGCCGCAGGAACAGAAGATACAGCAATTACTGATGACATTGCTGCCGCCGCAATTTTTTTAGTAAACTTCAAAATAATCAATCCTTCCGCAAGATGTTCGGCAGAATCTTCACACAATTCTGCCGGTTATAATTATATTATATCACATGAATTTACGTGATTTGTGAACATTCTGTATACAAACAGAAAGCTTTATAATTTTTGGCTGAATTGTCAAAAATTACGTGATTCCGGAACATATTTCCGTACAAAACAAATACAGCGGTATCTGAATCAATACCGCTGTATAATTTTATTTTACGATATAATTAACCGAGTTCGTCAATCACACCAGTTTCGAGCATCTGGATTGCAACTGCATCAGCGGCTGAAACACCGTCATAATCTCCGATTACATCGGCGTTGAATGCTCCCTGTGTGGACAGGCTGTATTTATCAGAATTTCCGAGATACTGGAGAATCAGCGTTGCATCAGCTATTGAAAGTTCGCCGTCACAGTTTGCATCGCCGTCAACAGCGTTGTACACATCAATCGAATCTGTTTGTGCAATATCAGGTGTCTCCGGGCTCGTATAATTTGGATAAAAACCTACAGTCTCATAAATCTCAATTGCAGCATCGAAAATTTCCTCAGTAGTTTCTAAATCGCCAGTATCAAGATAAAAACTTGAATATCCGTTTGTAAACCGTTCATCTAATATCAAATCACCAATATTGTTTTCGGTCACATACTCATTTAACATTTCATATTCATCGTCGGAAAGATAGTAAGAAAGCATATAATCCCCTGAATCTGTATAATACTCTACAAGTTCAAAGTATCCGCCCGGAATTACAAAGCTGTCAATAAGATTCTCTTCTTTCAAAACTTTACATACTTCCTTGAAGTTATTCCCGATTTTATACTCATAATCTGGGTTATAACCATATTTCTCTATCTTAAGGTCAGGACTGAACTTTTCACTAAGAAGCGCGTTTACCTGTTCTTCCGTTGTACCCTCAGTCAGATTGAAAACAGCACAGATTTCGTCAAAATCATATCCATTAAGCGGAATAACTTTGAAAATAGAAGCATGCCCCTTAACAGCGTAGACATCAGCTTTCGCAATCTGTTCATCATCAAACATATAGAAATTAAGAGAATCACAAAACTCCTTGTACTTGCCATCAAGTTTTATATATCTCTCCTCATCGTTAAGGAAATCAAACGCAGAACCGTTTGAATCCTGAACCAAACAAATAGCCTCAGAAGCAATTGGAACAACAAAAGAGGCTACAAGGCTTGCCGCAGTCAACACACACATGGATAATTTTTTGATTTTTTTCATAGAGCATTCTCCTTTGAATTAATATTCAATATTCGTGTTGCCATTTAAGAACTTCAAGACCTCAGCAGTAAGTCTCACACTGGTGTTTCGAGTAGATGTACCACCAACGTGAATCCCAACAACAGTATTATACGTAATCCCATTCAGTGTTTCTGAAACAAAAACAGGTCCACCACTGTTTCCGCCGAGTGTATCTGCTGAATGATAAAAAACTTTATCATCAACTGATATAACTGAGCCTTCTGTCAGTACTTCATTGTGTATATAACTAGCATTATTGTAGGTAGTTTCTTTGTAACTTTTCGGGAAACCAACAACATCAATTGAAAGATTCGATGCTTCATTTGTGATTGCACCGAGATTGAACGACATATAATCCGACAAGTCCTCCTTGACAGTTATAAGGGCATAATCATAATTTGAACTAAAGGTATTACTCTTATACAAATCCGGAACATGGCACTCAACTGGTGTAAATGAACTTGGATTTTCATTTGCATCAAACAGCAAAATTTTGCTAATTTTACGAGGACTTGCTGTAGAGCCATCATAAACCATATGACCTGCTGTAGCAATAGTGTGCTTGCCAACAACAAATCCACTTCCAAAACTACCACCAACACATATTATTTTAGCTGTTCCTCTGTTGTCATAGTTCGTCTCAGGTTTATAATTTCCACTAACAATAGAGTTTGTTGAAACAGAATTGGTGTAATCATCAACCGAAAGGGAATAATTTTTTTTGTACGCTCCTGTCTTTGCATCGTAAACAGAGTACTCTCTGGTACTTTGCGAAGCAGAAACAGCATCTATACTATCTGTTTCTGAAAGCGATGTGCTTAATACCCCCGCATCATGCATAAGGATATACATAGAATCAGCTGCACTTACAACAGCATTGTCGTCAACGTCAAGACGTGTTAAATCCGGAACCTTATATTTACCGTTCAAGAACTGATAAATATATGTGGCATCAGCAACAGTTATCACTCCGTCGCCGTTCGGGTCTTTGTTAGGATTATAGCCCGCTGCCGATGCCACACTTGCAACCAATGTGGTCAGAGTAACCGCCGCAACAATAAGGCTTGTTAAAAGTTTCTTCATAAGGACCACTCCTTTTCCTTTGATACTATTATTATATCATATTATAATGTAAATTGTCAATACCTTTTTCAAAAAAAGTTCTTTAAATAGTCGATTTTTGTGATAATCTCCATTTTTTCCAGGAAAATTTATGCATGAATCCGATTTTGTGAATTTCCTTATTTATGAGTTGACAATATGTATATATATATGATATAATTATATGTATGAGTGTGAACGAGGTGACCATATGCCCAGATTCTTTACAGAACAGATAAACGAAAACAATATAATTATTACCGGAGATGATGCACGTCATATCGGGCGTTCTCTCCGCATGAAAACCGGCGAATCCCTGACTGTATGCTGTGATAAAATTGATTACATATGCACTATACGCCGGATTACCGAAGATTCCGTATTTCTTGACCTTATCGAAAAGCTCCCCTGTGAAGCCGAGCCGTCAATCGATGTCACGCTCTTTCAGGCTGTCCCGAAACTGGACAAGCTCGAATTTATAATACAGAAATCCGTCGAACTTGGTGTATCACGTATTATCCCCGTACTTACACGCCGATGTGTTTCACGTCCGGACGAAAAGGATTTTTCAAAAAAACTCCCTCGCCTGAATAAAATTTCCGCCGAAGCCGCGAAGCAGTCAGGACGCGGAATAATTCCAAAAATCACAAACATTGTCAGATACGGCAAGGCTCTTGAGATAATGAAAACACTCGACAGAAATATTATCCTCTACGAGGGCGAGGGCGGTATGCCGTTCTCTGATGTAAATCTTTCTGGCGCGAAATCCGTTGGTCTGCTCATCGGAAGCGAAGGCGGTTTCGATTTCTCAGAGGTTCAGAAAGCTGTTTCAATAGACGCTCAACATGTATGGCTCGGAAAACGAATACTCCGTTGTGAAACTGCACCAATTTCTGCCATGTCAATTTTGATGTTTTTAACAAATAATATGTAAACACTTGAAATTCATAAAATAATGTGTTATAATAGTCTTATGATTATCGGGGACGGTCGCAGGCGTCACGGTAATACCAGATTCCCTGCGGAGAAAAGAGGATTTTTATAATGAATAAGTTTTTAGCCGGTATGCTCGTTACAGGTGCTGCTGTTGCTGCAGGTGTAGTTATCAGCAAGCTGTTCAACAAATCAAAGTCTGTAAGCGATTTTGATGAAGATGAATTTGATTACCTCGACCCATATGATGATACTGATAAACCGATTGAGTACGATATTAACGAGGCAGAAACTACAGAAGCTACAGAAAAAATAGCAGATGAAGCCGAAAAATCTGCTTCTGTCGAGGTTGTTGTTGAAGATTCCAAAAACACAGAACCGGAAGCAGAAAAAACAACAGAAGAAGAAACAGAAGAATAATTCCGATACAACTGATTCCGTTCCGGCAGCGTTTATGCCGGAACGGATTTTTGTGCAATCTGATTAAATTTCATTGAAATATAATCTTTTTTTATGTATTCAGACAAAATTCTGCTTTTACTATTGACAATCCGGAAATTATCTGCTATAATATAATAGCCGTCACGGGCAGGGATAAAATGGGCAGATGAATAACGTCCGAGGCGTAGCTCAGTTTGGTAGAGTGCTTGGTTTGGGACCAAGATGCCGCA
>CAMWRC010000081.1 GCA_947176565.1 uncultured Ruminococcus sp. | reverse complement strand
CTCGAATACCTCGCTGTTCTGACAGCATTTGTGAATAGCAACAGAGGCAACTCCACCGCAGCCGATAATCATACATTTTTTCATTTTAACAAACTCCTTTTAATAATAATCGTGTCGTTTTTTATTTTCAATGATTTTTGCTATAACCGCCGATATAGTTCCGACAATTCCAACAGCTGAAAAAATCAGATTCCTTAACAAAGTTATCTCATAATCAGTATAATATTCAGACGGATTTTTTGGATTAACCTTTATCGGAATTATATCATTCGCCTTATAAGGAGGTTTCTGCGTAATATATTTTCCTTTTTTGCTGTATTCCTTGTCATTGTAAGTATATTTAATAACAAGTCTGTATTTTGTATCAGTTCTTGAAGATTTCCTGTCAATACGCACAATGGTAGCTACAGCTAAATCTGTGCATACTTTTTCCCTGCGTAATTCCGTAAATATAGAAAACAAACCTGTAATCAGAAGAATTACTGAGACTAAAATTACTGTATTTAACTTTGCAGAATTCAAAATTTTCTCCTTTCAATCCTCTACTTTTACTATAAATCCGCTGTCAACTGATTGTACAGTTTTTTCACAGCCATTGCATTGATTATGGCAAATCCACCGCCAATATCAATAAATAATCTTGGTACAGTCAAAAAATATGTTTCGGTCTCAGAACCGTTAACAAGCTTTATCATAGAACCGATTCCATTTTGCTGAAATAAATCAATGTACTGAATATTATCAAGCACTATTTTTATTTTATTTTTATTGTTGGTAATCATAAAAGATTTCCCGTTTTTTTCTATAGCAGCTTTACACATTTTTGTATTAAGAGTTATTTCTTCTTCCTGACAGTACAAAATTTTCATTTTTCATTTCCTCTTTCATTTCCCCTGAAAACAACATTCATTGCGATTCCGATAATCAGGAAAACCGCCCCGATTCCAGCAAAAATTATACCTATTAATTTAGTAGTTTTATCAGACGGAGCATAAAAGTCAGTCGGATTATCGGGATTTATTCTAAGTTCAACTATCTCACCTTTGTGAAAAGCAGGCGGATTGGAAGCAGTTTTACTTTCAACGATATATTCATTTCCCTCATACGTGAAACTGAAAGTAGGCCTGTAAACCGTTGAAGTATGGCGATGATGTCTTCCACTTCTGCCGGAAGTAAAAGATTCCGCGGAATTATCAATAACCTCTGCTGTTACAGTTTCCGAGCATTTTTTTTCTTTTATCTTAGGATAAAAAAGCGTGGTAATTCCGACAGACATAAAGATAATGGCAAATATTATGAAAAAAACAGGGATAAACTTAGGATTAAGCTGTTTTGTACTGCGAACTGTAACTTTATTTTTATACATTTTCAAACTCCCTTGTCAAATTAATTAAAGGCAGTCCCAGTTATAGAGAACATCACTGAAATCAAGATTTTTAAGCTTTTCAGTATTGATAAAGAAATTGCCTACTCCTGAATCGCCCCACAGAACAGCATCATAATGAGTTCCGTCCTCATTCTGTATAACACATAAATCAAGCTGAAAAAGCAGATAGTCATATTTTTCAAGCCCGTCTTTGTATTCGCGGGGGTCGGTCTGGGTAAAGTACGGTATTCCGCCGATTATACTTCCGCACGCATCGTCCGGAGTTTCATCTAAATCGTCATATTTTTCATCAGCAAAATCATAATATCTGCTTATACTTTCAGAAAATTCCAATCCGAATTCGCCGTAAACGGGCATCATATTCTCATCATCATATTCATTCTTAATAAATTTACTTTGAATTTCTTCCTCTGTAACAGTCTTGTCAACTTCGGGATAATAAATCACCCTGAAACCGTCCTGATTTGTCTGATTATCCCAGTCCATTCCGGATACATCATCATTGAGTACCCAGAATTGAAGCAAACCCTTTTCCGGAAAATCATCAAGATGAATTTTCTCGCACTCTATCTGTGCAAGAAGTCTGAGCTGACTGCCGTTCTTGTCAACAGGAAAATCGCCGTCATGCGGAATATATCCCATTCCGCCGGCTTTGCTTTCAAAAATCGTGGGGTTCCTGTTAGTGAGTTCAAGTCTTATACATGGTTTTGTTTCGCCGTCTTTATAAAATTCCATTTTAAAATCTCCTTATGATAAAGCCAAAAGCATTTCTCTGATAATCTTGCAGGCAACAGCGGTTGAAGCTCCTGACTGGTCGTAATGCGGACTTAATTCATTAACATCACAGCCGACTATATTCAATTCACTGCAAACAAGCGTAACAGCCTCACGGAGTTCCTTGAAGCTTACCCCCTCAGCTTCGGGAGTACCTGTACCGCAGAATACAGATGGGTCAAGAACGTCCAAATCAAGTGTGAAATATACATTCTTTCCCCTGAGCTTTTCGACAGTCTCAGCAAGTCCGTCAAAATTAAATTTATTCATAAAAGTATGTTCTTTGGCAAATATAAATTCTTCTCTGTCGCCGCTTCTAATACCGAACTGGAAAATATGACCGTCGCCGACAAATTCATGGCATCTTCTGATTACACACGCATGAGACAACGACTGACCGAGATAATCATCACGCAAATCAGCATGAGCATCAAAATGAATTATATGCAAATCCTCATACTTATCGCTTACCGCCATGACAGAACCAAGAGTCACAAGATGTTCACCGCCTATCATAAACGGCATTTTTCCGTCTTTCAGGATTACATCGGAACGCATTGCAATATCTGCTAAAGCACGTCTGACGCTTCCGAAAGGAAGTTCAAGGTCTCCGCTGTCAAAATATCTGTAATCCGTCATATCCTTGTCCTGATACGGACTGTAGGTCTCAATTCCGAAGCTTTCGGAACGGATTGCAGACGGGGCAAATCTTGTTCCGGGACGGAAACTTGTGGTACTGTCAAATCCTGCTCCGAAAAGTACAATTTTCGCGTCGTTGTATTCCGAATCACAGGCAATAAAAGTCTGAATATTTTTATTCAACATCTCTTAACATCTCCTCAACATAGTTTGGAAGTGCAAAAGCACCGCAATGGAGTTTTGTATTATAATATCTTGTTTTAAGTCCGCGCATATTCCACCTTACAGAGTTTAAGTCGTGTACAGGGTGATATTTTTTTGACGCAAATCCGAAAAGCCAGTGTCCTGATGGATATGTCGGAATATGAGCCTGATATACACGGCTTATCGGAAAACTATCCACAATGCGCTTATGTGAACGCTGCATAGCCGCTGCATCTTCATCATAGAATGGGCTTTCATGCTGATTCACCATGATTCCGTCCTCACGCAGAGCCTTGTTGCAGCTTCCGTAAAATTCTTTTGTAAACAGACCCTCTCCGGGCCCGAAAGGATCTGTTGAATCCACAATAATAACATCGTATTTATTTTCGCAACGGCGTATGAATTTCACGCCGTCTTCATAATATATATGCACACGTTCATCATCAAGACGGCAGGCAGTTGACGGAAGAAACTTCCTGCTTACCTCGACTACAAGCTCATCAATTTCCACGAGGTCAATGCTTTCGACATCAGGATAATTTGTAAGTTCACGGATAACACCGCCGTCACCTGCTCCTATCACGAGAATATTTTTAGGATTCGGGTGAACAGCCATAGGTACATGAGTAATCATCTCATGATAAATAAATTCGTCCTTTTCAGTAAGCATCATATATCCGTCAAGAGTGAGAAATCTTCCGAACTCCTTAGAGTCAAAAACATCAATACGCTGAAACTCGCTTTGTCCAGTATAAAGCTGACGGTCAACCTTTATCGAGAACTTTACATTAGGTGTATGACGTTCAGTAAACCATAATTCCATAAAAATCCTCCAATTAATTATCTTTCATTCTCTTTGTCAACCTCTGTATCTGTAATGCTCCGAGCTTTTCAAGATACGCACAGTAAGCAAATCCGTATCAATCAGACTGTAATAGACTCTATCCTCATATGAAAAATGTCCCATAGCTCCGGGATTAAGTTCATATGTTACGTAAATATATTTTCCAACATTAGTCTGTTCAATCTTATTTCTGCCTGAGTTGTTCTCACTTATCCAAAACAGTCCCCCTGAAAGTCCATAGACAAATAACAGGATACACATAATTATCTTATTAGACTTTTTTTCGCAATTTTTTATGAACACTATATTGAGTAAAATCGATATAAATATCAGATATGAAATAATTCCCTTTATTTCAATAAAACTTCCATAGGCAATTACTATTGAAATAATATCAAACAAAATAAGCAGAACGAATATTATTACTTTTCCCATACCCTTTTTCATAAAAATTCCCCTTTGATTTTATACAAGAACATTCAACCGCTCTATATTTATATCCTCTGTACCGGTCATCTGACATCCCTTTTCCTTAGCGTATCTGATATAGCTTATTATATCCTGCGTAATGAGTTCACCGGGGGCAAGAATCGGAATCCCCGGCGGATAGCACATAACAAATTCAGTGCATACCCTGCCGACTGATTCATCAAGCGGAAGTGAAATCTTGTCCGCATAAAAAGCACGCCGTGGAGCTTCTGCAACTATCGGGGAAATATATTCCTGTGTAAGCATATCTGCACCGGATTTTCCGAATCTCCGCTTTATTTCAGCCATTGCACTGATAAGACGTTCAATATCACGCTTTCTGTCGCCGACTGAGAGATAAGCGAGTATATTTCCCAAATCCCCGAACTCAATCTGAATATCGTATTCATCGCGAAGCAGGTCGTATACTTCGATTCCGGCAAGACCTATCGGCAGGGTGTAAATACTAAGCTTTGATACGTCAAAATCATAGATACTGTCACCGTTGATTAATTCTTTTGAATAAGCATAATAACCGCCGATTGAATTTATTTCAGAACGCGCATATTCAGCCATTTCGACAGTATGGGCGAATATATCACGTCCGCTGAGAGCAAGTCTTTTCCGTGATATATCAAGACTCGACAGCAGAAGATATGACGCACTTGTGGTCTGCGTAAGATTCACAACCTGACGCATATAATCGCTGTTTATATTTTTTCCCATAAGCAGAAATGAACTCTGTGTAAGACTTCCGCCGGATTTGTGCATACTTACAGAGGAAATATCAGCTCCTGCCGCCATAGCAGTTACAGGGAAATCCTCACCGAAATAAAAATGTGTTCCGTGAGCTTCATCAACAAGAACAAGCATATTATGAGCGTGAGCAATCTCGACAATCTTTTTCAGGTCTGAGCATATGCCGTAATACGTCGGATTATTCACCATTACGGCTTTAGCCTGAGGATTTTCACGAATCGCCTTTTCTACCTGTTCCACGGACATACCGAGGGCGATTCCAAGCTGATTATTGACATCGGGATTGACGTACACCGGCACAGCTCCGGTAAGAATAAGAGCATTTATTGCGCTTCTGTGTACATTTCGGGGCATTATTATTCTGTCTCCGCTTTTGCAGGCGTACATAATCATGCTCTGGACAGCGGAGGTTGTACCGCCAACCATAAAGAATGCATTTTCTGCGCCGAATGCTTCCGCCGCCAGCATTTCAGCATCTTTGATTACCGAAACAGGGTGACACAGGTTGTCCAGCGGTTTCATTGAATTAACATCAACATTCATGCAGTCCTCGCCGAGAAATTCTGTAAGCTCCATATTTCCGCGTCCTCTTTTATGACCCGGAACATCAAAAGGTACTACACGCATACGCCTGAATTTTCTTAAAGCCTCATAAATCGGAGCATTAATCTGAGAAAGAGCCATTACCGTAAACATTCCTTCCGCTGAAAATTTCAATCATTTCACGCCTTAGTGCGCTGCTTATATCAAGTCTGCTTCTCGGTGAAAGTTCATGAACATCGGTATTAAAAAGATAATTCTGAAGTTCGATTTCCTTAATAAGCATCTTGGTATGAAATATATTTGCCTGATATACATTTATATCAAGAGCATCATATTTATCAAGAGTAGCAGAGTCAATATAATCCTGAATTGATTTTATATCATGGTCAATAAAAATTTTTTCTCCGCTGAGATTGCGTGTAAATCCTCGAACACGGTAATCCATAGTTATAATATCGCTGTCGAAGCTTCCAATAAGAAAATCCAAAGCAGTGAGTGGTGTAATCTTTCCGCAGGTTGCGACATCAATATCAACTCGGAAAGTAGCAATATTTGTATCGGGGTGATATTCCGGATATGTATGAACTGTCACATGACTTTTATCAAGATGCGCAACAGTTTCGCTTCCGCCGGTTGGTATCATGGTATCATCGGCAATCAGAAATGTTG
>CAMWRC010000080.1 GCA_947176565.1 uncultured Ruminococcus sp. | reverse complement strand
AATATATTGTGTGTATTTCTATCTAAAGTTTTTCAGACGGATTAATTGCTCCGTCTGTAACTATGAAATATCAGAAAATATGAACGGAGAATTTGTATGAACAAAAATATCAATCTTCAGGACGTTTTTCTTAATCAGTGCCGTAAAGAACGTATCGTTGTTACAGTTATCCTTACAAACGGATTTCAGTTCAAGGGCATGGTAAGAGGTTTTGATAACTATGTTGCAATATTCGATTGCGACGGAAAACAGCAGCTCGTTTATAAACACGCAATTTCCACTATAGTTCCCGTGAGACCGGTATCAATACTTGATACTTCGGAGAAATCCGAATAAACGGTGACATAATGAAGCATGAAAACAACAGTGAGAGCAGAAAGCTGCGGCAGGCAGCAGGACGATTGTTGCCGAAGCTTATCATAAAGCTCCTGAGGAATATCGTGCTTGTGCTTCTGTGCATCGTGTTTGTCAGTATATTATATAACTTCAATAACAAAGGCAAAAGCGTGGAAACAGAAACTGCGCTGATATCCGAGGCAATATCATCGCAGCAGTTCAAAGGCGTTTTCATACGTAAAGAGAAAGTAGTTACATACAGCGGAAACGGTATTCTCAGCTACAACATAGCAGACGGCGGAAAGGCTGGAAGCGGAACTGTCATAGCGGAAGTTTACCCCGATGATGTTCAGATAACACGCAACAGACAAATAAAACAGCTCGAAAATGAGCTTAGTATACTGGAAAAAATACAGAATCCGGGTACGCTGGAATCAGCGCAGCCGTCGGGACTTTCAGAAAATATCAGCGAGAGTTACAGAACACTTCTGTATAACCGTGATATGAAAGATTATACATCACTGAAAAAAGAAATGGAAAGCCTGCTCGTAAATATGAGTACATATCAGATAATCACACAGCAGGTCACAGGTTTTCAGCAGCAGATAATTGACCTTAACGCACAGCTTGCGGAGCTTAAATCAAGTGCGTCTGCTCCGACAGAAACAATAATATCTGACGAATCCGCATATTTTGTAAGTTACAGCGACGGCTATGAAACTGAACTTACTCCCGAAAATCTGGACAAGCTCACTATCGAGCAGCTCGGAAGCATCGAGGACAGGGAAAGCGAGGACAGAGGTATAGCCGGAAAGCTTATTGACGGATACAGCTGGTATCTCGCCGGTGTTATTGACAATTCCCGTAAAGAATATACCACAGGAAATTATGTTGACCTTAAATTCGATACGACAGATGATGTATTTGAAGCGATAATAACGGATATACGCGACGACGGAGACCCGAGCCGCAGTATTATTATAGTGAAGTGCAACAGATTCAGTGAGGAACTTGTTGCTCACCGTGCGCAGAAATGCGAGATAATCAAAGGCGAATACATCGGTCTGAAAGTGCCGAGGGAAGCAATACGTTTTGCTCCTACTGATGAGGAAACCACAAATTCCGAGGGTGAGCCGGACGGCGGAATCGCTACAGTCAATTCAAAGGGCGTGTATATAATGAAAGGTGAACAGGTAGTGTTCAAGAAAATAGATGTCAAATATGAGGGCAGCGATTATGTTCTTTCAAAAATACATGATGATGATTCATCGTATCTTGCGCTGTATGATGATATAATGATAAAGGGAGAGGATCTTGATGAGTAATTACAGTTATGATGACATCGGGGAGAATCTCAGGATAATAACCGCCAATATAAAAGAATCATATGACAAGTACCGCAGTGACGGCGGTAAAGTTGAGATTATGGCAGTCACCAAAACTGTTCCTCCGGAAGTCGTAAACTGGGTTTTTGATTTTGGACTGGATTTGCTCGGAGAAAACAGAGTTCAGGAATATCTTTCAAAGAAAGACAGCTATCTAAAAGATTCCGGTTCAGGCAGTCTGCCGCGTATACACTTTATCGGTCATTTACAGACGAATAAGGTAAAATATATCATTGACGATGTTGACATGATACAATCGGTTGACAGTCTGAAACTTGCATCGGAAATAAATCGCCTTGCAGCAGCGCATAATAAGATTATGGACATTCTGTGTGAGGTAAATATAGGCGGAGAAGAATCGAAAAGCGGAGTTTCTCCGGACAGCCTTATACCACTCGTCGAACAGCTTGCACAGCTTGAGAATATACGCGTCAGGGGACTTATGACAATACCTCCTCCGTCTGAAAGCGATGTATTCCTCGGCAGAATGGAAGAACTGTTCCACAAGGTAAAGGACGCACACATTGAAAGAACTGAAATCGAACATCTTTCAATGGGTATGACACATGATTATGTTGATGCTGTAAAGCACGGTTCAACTATAGTCAGAATAGGAACGGGTATTTTCGGAAAAAGAAATTATCTGTGATATGCAGTGATTTCTGCTGCAATTGTTCGTTTCGCGTATTCACCGCATGAATTCGGGGAACGGTAAGTCAAAAATGCGGAGAACGGAGTAAACATATGAAATTGTTTGATACAGTAAAGGATTTTTTCCTTGCAAACGATGACGAGGACGAAGAAGTTAATGACACTCCTGTGAAACCGGAGCAGCCGCCGGTACGTCCTGAACGTCCACAGCCGGCACCTTCAAATTTCCCCACAACACCAGCAGAACGCGAAGAAGCTACCGCAGAGGCTATGCGCAGAAGCAACAGAGTTGTGAATATACAGACAACCGCACAGCTTCAGGTCGTACTTGTAAAGCCCTCGGCATTTACGGACGCAAAACAAATAGCTGACCATCTTCTGGCTAAAAAGACAGTTGTACTCAATCTTGAAACGGCGTCTCCGGAAAACAAGAGAAGAATAATTGATTTTCTTGTCGGCGTTGCATATGCAAACGGCGGAAGCCTGAAGCCTGTGGCAAATCTTACCTATATCATAACACCCTATAATGTCGGATTTATCGGAGAGGACCTTGTAGGCGAACTTGAAAACAACGGTGTATTTATCTGATGAACAGTCAGGCTGACAGGCTTTTTTATGCAAGATTAGCCGATATGACGGAGCAGTCCGAAAGGAACGGTACATACAGCTTTTCAAATTTTCTCGACGAGAAGCAGTGTGTCATGGCTGAACAGTGGTGCAGACACAACAGCGGCAGTCTGATGTACAGATTCTGGGGCGGTCATGAAAATGCTGAAAGAAAAATGCTTGCATTTTTTCCTGATTACTGCGAAGAGTATATTATGGAGGAATTTCCTGTAAAATGCGTTACTTTCAGGTATCGCAAGGAAGATGTGCTTTCGCACAGGGATTTTTTAGGCACTTTTATGGGTATGAAGTTCAAGCGCGAAGTCATCGGCGATATTATAACCGGAAATGGTATCGCTCAGGCTTTCGTTACTGAAACTGCTTCCAGACTGATTACAGCGACAGTATCAAAAATCGGAAGAACAGGGGTTAAGTGTTCCGACGACGTTCCTTTTGAGCTTGAAGTAAAAAAGGAATTTACCGATATAAGCGGAACCGTGGCTTCTCTGCGGCTGGACTGCATTGCAGCTCTTGCTTCAGGAAAAAGCCGTGAGAAAGCGGCTGCGCTTATACGCGGTGAAAAAACCTGTGTGAACCACTTTACGGTCACATCAGTATCTCATGAGATGAAGGAGGGTGATATACTGTCAATACGCGGAGCAGGCAGATTTGTGCTGCACTCGGTTGATGGTCTTACCCGCAAAAACCGGATACACATAGTGCTGAAAAAATATATTTAGAGGTGAATGTTATGATTACTTCAAGAGATGTAAGAAATAAACGATTTGAAAAGGCTGCGTTCGGATATAAGCAGGAGGAAATGGACGAATTTCTTTCACAGCTTGAGGCGGAGCTTGACGAAATGGAACGCGACCGGAATGAAGCAAATAACAAAATACAGATACTTGCCGACAAGGTACGCGAATATATGAAAGACGAGGACGCGCTCAAGGACGCTCTTCTTGGCGCACAGAGACAGGGACATCAGGTCATCAATGAGGCAAATCAGAAAGCGGAGGAAATTATTGCCGCAGCACAGGCAAAAGCAGCAGAGCTTGAGGACGAAGCTGTACGTCAGCATGCTGAGGCAATGGAAAGAAACCGCCTTGAAATAGCAAAGGAAAAGGACGCACTTACAGATGCACGCCGTCAGGTTGCAGAATTTAAAAAGAGTCTTTTTGATATGTATAAGTCTCATCTGGAGCTTATATCGTCAATGCCGGATTTGTCGGATGACGGAATGGGCGTGACTGAAACCGCTGAGGAAATCGCGGCAGCTGTTGCAGCAGGCAGCAAGGAAGTATAATATACTGTCCGGTATTCCGGAATAGTTTCTGAATTTCAACTATAAATAAAGAAAGGAGGATTGCCGCATAACAGCGGTAATCGGTGATATAATGGCACAGGATTATAATTTGACGCTCAATTTACCTAAAACAGATTTCCCGATGCGCGGAAATCTGCCGAAGCGTGAGCCTGAAACACTTGAAAAATGGGAAAGTGAAAGGCTTTATTACGCAATAATGAAAAAAAATGAGGGAAAACCAACATTTATTCTTCATGACGGTCCTCCCTATGCAAACGGTGAAATACATCTCGGTACGGCATTGAATAAGACGCTCAAGGATTTTATTGTCAAGTACAAGAATATGAGCGGATTCAAAGCTCCGTATGTTCCCGGCTGGGATACTCATGGTCTGCCCATCGAGCTGAAAGCAATGAAAGCTATCGGCGTTGAGAACGGCGCAGTTCCGCCTGTTGAGCTGAGAAAGCACTGTCATGATTTTGCAATGAGTCATGTTCAGAATCAGATGAAGCAGTTCAAGCGTCTCGGAACTATCGGCGATTATGAATATCCATATCTTACGCTCCGTCCGGATTACGAGGCAAGACAGGTTGAGGTATTCGGAGAAATGGCGAAAAAGGGCTATATGTATAAGGGCTTAAAGCCTGTATACTGGTGTCCGGACTGTAATACTGCTCTTGCAGAGGCTGAAATTGAATATTCCAACGACCCTTGCTATTCAATTTATGTAAAATTCAATGTAACTGATGATAAGGGAATATTTACAAATCTCGGGCTTGATATTTCAGAGATATATTTCGTTATCTGGACAACAACTACATGGACAATTCCGGGCAACCTCGCTATATGTCTCGGTCCTGAATACAATTATACTCTTGTTCATGCAAACGGCGAATATTATGTAATGGCTGAAGAACTCGTCCGCACAACTATGGAGACGGCAGGCATTACCGATTATACAACAGAACATATATTCACAGGTGCAGAGCTTGAGGGAATGAAAACAAAGCACCCGCTTTATGACCGTCCGTCACCGATAATCGTCGGCGACCATGTAACGCTTGAAAGTGGTACAGGCTGTGTTCATACAGCTCCGGGATACGGCGTCGAGGACTTTGAAGTCTGCAAGAACTATGATGATATAGGTATTATTGTATGTGTTGATTCAAAGGGCAGACAGACAGCGGAAGCCGGCGAATTTGAGGGCATGGATACTGATGAGGCTAATAAGGCAATCGCTGCAAAGCTCACAGAAACAGGTGCTATGCTTGCTACACAGAAAATCGTTCACCAGTATCCTCACTGCTGGAGATGCAGCAGCCCGATTATCTACCGCGCAACGGAACAGTGGTTCTGTTCAGTGAACGGATTCAAGGACGAAGCTATAAAGGCTATCGAGGGCGTTCAGTGGATTCCCGAATGGGGCGAGGAGAGAATCAAGGGCATGGTTCGCGACAGAAGCGACTGGTGCATAAGCCGTCAGAGAACATGGGGTGTGCCGATTCCGGTTGTATACTGTAAAGACTGCGGCAAGCCGATTTATACTGACGAAACAATAAAAGCTATAGCTGACCTTTTCCGTTCTGAGGGTTCAGATGCATGGTGGACAAAGGAAGCCAGCGAATTTATTCCCGAAAGCGTGAAATGTGAATGCGGCTGCGGTGAATTTACAAAAGAATATGATATAATGGACGTATGGTTTGACAGCGGTGTATCTCATACTTCCGTAATGGAACAGTTTGATAGTCTCAGTTTCCCTGCTGACCTTTATCTTGAGGGAGCCGATCAGTACAGAGGCTGGTTCCAGTCATCGCTCCTTACATCTGTTGTATATCACGGCTGCGCTCCTTACAAGGCAGTATGTACTCACGGCTGGGTAGTTGACGGAGAGGGAAAAGTAATGCATAAATCCCTCGGAAACGGAATCGACCCGCATGAAATAACTGACAAGTACGGCGCGGATATTCTCCGTCTGTGGGTTGCTTCATCTGATTACCACAGCG
>CAMWRC010000079.1 GCA_947176565.1 uncultured Ruminococcus sp. | reverse complement strand
ACATTATACAATAATTTTCACAGGAAAGCAAGAGTTTTATGATATTTTGAAATTTTTTTCAAAAAAGACTTTTATTTTCAAAAATAATATGTTATAATAAAAATATAATATTTTTGAAAGGAATTTTATCAATGAAGTCTAAAATAATTGCAGCAGTATTATCCGCTATGATGATACTGCCATTTATAAATCTTTCTGATACGAAAGCCACCGGATTTACTATGAAAGGTACAATACACAGCGATTCAGCCATACTTATAAATCTTGACTGTGATACTTTAATCTTTGAAAAAAATGCCGATGCAAAACAGATGCCCGGTCCGCTGGTAAATATAATGACGGCAGTCATATGTATAGAAAACTGTCCCGACCTCAGCAGTGAAGTAACTGTTGATGAATCAGTCTATTCCGCGCTTTATGAAACTGAATACAATGACGATTTGCGGTTTGCAGATATATATGATTCAGATGTGCTTCAGTACACAGATTTGCTGTATGCCATGATGCTTACATCTTCTATTGAGGCATCACAGACAATTGCATATAACATAAGCGGAGGAAATATTCCGGCATTTGTTGAAATGATGAATGAAAAAGCTGCTGAAATCGGACTTGATGCAACACATTTTACAAATGCTACGGGTATGTATGACCCAAAACAATATACAACTGCGCGTGATATTGCAAAACTCACTCAGTATGCACTGAATCTTCCGAAATTTGATGAAATATGCTCAACTTATGTCTACAGCCCTGTAGTTCCTAATCTGGAAAATCACCCTGATCGTCAGTCATGGAAATGGTATCATTCAAATCTTATGATGGACGAGGAAAGTGAATATTATTATCAGGGCGTGCGTGGAATCAAAACAGCAAATCTTGAAAAAAGCGGGCGCAATATAGTTGCCTTATCCAGCAGAGACGGAAATAATTACCTTGCAGTTGCCATGAAATCACCGATAAATGATTCCAGCGGAGATACAGTATTTTACCATATTGAAGATGCAGCTGATATGTTTGACTGGGCATACAGCCATTTTTCATACAAAGTTATTCTTGCCGATACTGCTGAACTCGGAGAGCTTCCGGTTGAACTGGCAGACGGAAATGATTATGTACTTGCGCGTCCGGAACGTGAAGTTTCACTTCTCTGGTATGATGAGATAGATGTATCTCTTATAAACCGAAGCAATATAGTATGGAATCAGGAAAAATTGCAGGCTCCGGTAAATGCGGGTGAACTTCTTGGACAGGTAACTCTTGAATTTTCCGGCGAACCGCTTGCAACGGTAAATCTTGTCGCTGTATCAGATGTAAAACGTTCTGGGGTGAAGTATAATATATATGCGGCAAAGCTTTTCCCGAAGTCACGCTGGTTCAAGAATGCGTTCATAATATCGGGAATCCTGTGCGGTCTCTATATTGTACTGTGCATTTACGCGGTTATTATGCGGCAGAAAAGAAGAAAGCCCATGAAACCAAAATATGCAGTTCCGAAAGTTGATAAGAAAAATAAAAAATAATAACGGATTATAAAAAACGGTGGAAAAAGTGAATTTCCCGCCGTTTTTTATCTGTTCAGATTTTTTGATTTCCGATGTATTCAGAGAATAATAAAGCTTTTGCTTGCATATCCTACAATATCATTATAGGTTACGACATACCAGTTTCCTGTTTCGCCTGTAATGAGAACAGCGGCGTTATTCGGGATTTTTCCTATTATTCTGCCCTCCATTGACGGATAGTCACGTATATTGAGATTGCTTCCGTCAGTGGCAACCATTCCGAACTGTATGGCAGACGGCAGAATAAACGGTATGCCGAAGTAATCGCAGAGTGAACTTACAAGCGTTCTTGCGATAGTTTCCATGTTATTTTTCAGCCATGCTTCGTCTGCATAATTATCATGATAGCCGAGTTCGCACAACACAGCTACTGCACGGGTCTGCAATACTTCACCGAGATTATACGCCGGCAATGCACGGCATTTTTCAGGCAGAGGATAGATTGCTTTCAGATTATTTGCTATGATATTTGCGAGCTGTTCTCCGTAAATGCTTGACGGAGCAAAATATATATCAATGCCTCTCAGCTTTCCTGCCATTTGTTCAGGTGCTGCATTGGAATGAAGCGCAAGATGCACGTCATAATTTCCGGCATTTGAGTCCTGTATAGCTCCCTGAACGTTTCTGTCAGGGTCATTTCTTGTGAATGCGATTCCGCAGGAGAGGAGAAAAGGCTCCATTCTGTCGGCGAGAAGATTCATATAAAGTTGTTCGTTTCCCTCAGTGGCGTATTTATTCCATTCCTGTGTAGACGGGCTTAAGAATATTTTAGGCATAATAAAGCTCCTTTCTGTTAATGAACCTGTACCGGTTTATTATATGCGGAAAGGAGCTTTGCTGTTATTCTGGAATACTTAATTCAGCAGCTGAAAATTCATCATTATCGGTATGATTATAATTCGTGTGATACTGGACTGTCACACTGTTTTCATTCCATATCAGATTATAGTGTTTTGAATCACGGAACGGGAAAAATCCGTTGTCCGTGGTAAAATAGCCGAGATATGTCAGCTTTCCGTCAGCCGATATGCTGTAGCATGAAAACGCGCCGTACAGAAGTGAACTTTCATCGCGGAAAGCAATACATCTGCTGCTGTTGTCATCACAGAAATATTCCCAGCAGTCCGAATCGCTTATCAGCGATTTTTCTATCGGGAAATCACTGTGAAAACTATTGCAGCTTGTGAGAATATCATCATTTACATTGAACTGACATATATCACACATCAGCTTGCGTACATAAAGCCGGTCGTACGGCATATCGAGTTCGGCAGGTTCGAGATAGTATGCGTATCTGTCGCCGATTTCAGGTTTATTCTGATTTGAGCCGGCTTCATATATTATAGAAGATGATTTCTGTTCTTCAGTCCAGTCTGAAAACAGTGTGCTGTCGGGATTCAGTGATATATATTCATTTATGGACATATATCCACCCGGCATGGCAATATTTATTTTATCGCCGGTATTTATGATATTTATATTGTCAGGATAGCATAAATCAAAATGATATACGTCTGTTACTTCTATTTCGCATATAGTCCACGGCTTGCCCTCATACGCTGTATACGTCAGATTTGTTATTTCGCCCTCAACAGCTGTTGACGGTTCAAAAAGAAGCATATTTACAAGATTTTGCAGCAGATAATCATATATTGGACTGCCAGAACTGAATTGTGATTTCAGAATATCATCGAATATATAATCATCAGGATAACCGTAGAACACCGGATTATCTGCGTCAATATCGGCGGTTGTGTATGTGTGGCTGAAAAAGCTGCTGTAATATACTGAAACAGAAGTTGTTGTTTCTGTTGTTTTTGTTAAAGAAGATACGGATTCTGTTGTATTGAATGAATGTACTGTCGATTGCGGAGACGTTATGCTGACGGGTTCTGTATATACATCGGTATGTTCAAAATTTCCGGATTCTGTAATCTCTGATGAAGCTGTCGTGCGTACAGAGGCGGTGACTGTTGTATCAGCAGAAGCGATTACATCATAATGAGTAGCTGTAGTATAAGAATCAGAAATTCCGGAAGTATTTTTGTGTGAAGCGGAAGTCGATACGGATTTTCCGGCTGATGTGGTTATTTCTGCTATTATTTCTGGCGGTTTTTCGGGTTTCGGGGATTTTTTTCCTCCTAATGAGAATAATATCAGAAGTAAACATACTGAGACGGCGGTCATAATTACCGGAACAGGAAATATCATTGTCTTGTGAGCAGAAAAAAATGACTCTATGGGGTGGAGCTTTTTCCATACAGGTTCGGAACTGATACGCTTTAAAAAATCATGTTTTCTTTCCGGCATTTCCGAGCCATATGTTTCGCTGAGAAGATTTTTGATTTTACGGTTCATATCAGTTCCTCCTTTCCGAGTTCTTTTTTTAGTTTTTCTGTTATTGCTTTTATTCTGCGGCTCATAGTAAATCTTGATGTATTGAATATCTTTGCTATAACAGAAATATTTTCACCGTTCACGAGACGCATTATTATGATTTCACGTTCTTCCGGCAGAAGATGTTCCATAGCCTGTCGTACTGCTATTTTCCGGATAATATCGTCATTCCTGTCCTGTGCGTCATCAGGCAGGATTTCTGTTGTTTCTTTTCTCCGGCGGTCAATGCAGAGATTGCGCGCTATTGTATACAGCAGCTGACGTTCATTTCCTCTGCCGTGATATTCCGTGTGTTCAATGTATTTCAGAAACGTTTCCTGAGTAATATCTTCGGCATCATATCTGTTTCCGGTGCGATACAGGACATAGCGGAATATATTATCATATTCTTTTTCTATTTTCATCTGTAGAAGCTTCTTTCAGTTTTTTGGATTCCGTATATTACAACGTTTTCCGTATGCGTTATGAGCAGTGAAATTGTAAACTTTCTGTGAACAAAACAGCTGTAATTTTCCGACTGCTATCATATAATTATCACATAAGTGGGTATAATATTCATTGATGAAACTTTTGAAATGAGGTAATTCCTATGTCAGATTTCTACAACGGTTATAATAGTGACGAGGATGAGCAGCAGTCTGTCGGCAGCTATTCATATTATTCAGAAAATACTCCCTCTCCGAAAAAACCGAAAAAATATACAGGACTTAAAGTTATTGCTTTTATTCTATGTCTCGGAATTGTCGGAGCAGGTTCTGTTCAGATTTATAAATTCATGGATAACAGTCAGTTCAAACTGAATGAGGACGAATCTGAAAGTTCCGAAAGCAGCAGCGAGCCGGAAAAAGATGATGATGTATCTGTCAATGCAGATAAAGCTCCGTCAGCTCCTGAACCACAGAATCTCCCCGGACTCTTTGATATTGCTGCACGTACTGATGCAAAAGCACTTCCTGATATAGTTGATGAGATAATGCCCTCTGTTGTAGGTATTTCCTCGACGTTTGAAATTACCGAGCCGTCAGGCGGATTTTCTCCGTGGGGCTGGGGTTTTCAGTCAGAACCAATAACACGTCAGGCAGTCGCAACAGGTACGGGAATCGTTATGACCGAGGACGGATATATTGTCACAAACGCTCACGTTGTATACGATACTTCGGACGAATACCGTGCCGGAGAAGCTATTGAAGTCTCTGTTCTTTTCAGCGACGAAACAGAACATGAAGCCAAAATTATCGCTTATGACGAGGAAACAGACCTTGCTGTGCTTAAAATCGAGGGAAGCGGATTTATTCCTGCAACTTTCGGCAACAGCGATGAACTCAGAGTCGGCGAGCTTGTTATAGCCGTAGGAAATCCGCTGGGATTTGAACTTTTCGGTGCGGTTACAAGCGGAATTGTATCAGCTCTTAACCGCGAAATATCAATCAATGAGAAAAATATGACGCTTATCCAGACAGATGCCGCTATAAATCAGGGAAATTCCGGCGGTCCGCTTCTTAACAGCTGCGGTCAGGTAATCGGAATAAATTCCGCCAAAATGTCATCGAGTTACGGTTCGGCGACTGTTGAGGGTCTTGGATTTGCTATTCCGATAAATGACGCAAAAGTTATAATAGATGACCTTATAAACAACGGCGGTGTTACGGGACGTCCTCAGATAGGTATTTCCGCGGTTGATATTACCGAGGCTTATTCGAGTTATTTAGGTATTCCTATGGGAATATACGTCCGCGATGTTGTTGACGGAAGTGCTGCCGAGGAAGCCGGAATAAGAGTAGGCGATGTTATTATAGGAATCAATGACGAAGCTGTTAATACAATGGACGAACTTAATTCAATAAAGAATAAGTTCAAGGCAGGAGATACTATCACCCTCAAAGTATATCGTGACAATGAGGATATTGATGTTGTTGTTATTCTTCATGATGCAAATGAAAATCTGAATAATCCGGAATCTGAAGCTGAATCTGAAGCCGGTTCTGATTCAAATGTGCAGCAGCGTTGATTCATTTTTGTCTTTTGTAAAAATCAGGTAAATAAAAATCCTGCGGCGCGTCATGCACAGCAGGATTTTTTAACTTGAGTTTTATTTCTTCATTCCGTAATTTCTGAGAAGTGCTTCTATCTTTGCATGAGGGTCAAGAATCTGGCTGATTGAAACATCATGATTGATAGCCTCAATAAAGTATGAGATATATTTTGAAACGTCTACTTCATGGAACCACGGACGGCTGAGGAGTTCCGGTGAACGATAAGTAAGATTAGTTCCGAGTACACCGCTTATAACGCCCTCTTCATAAGCCCTGTCGAATTTTTCAAGAC